>CAVDRA010000083.1:0-6748 GCA_963611155.1 bacterium
GGAATATTCAGGATGAGCTTTTCGGGTGGGGCTGGAGAAGGCGCGGAATATTCAAGGCGGGCTGGAAAGAAAACGGCTTTTGCCGAAAAAGAATTTCAGAAATTACGCAGGCTTTCGCGAGAGTTCGCTGTGCTGTTTCCGCATGGCGTTTTTTTAGGCAGTTCTTCTAGTTTCCAGGAGAGCTTGACTTGTTTTGCTCCGGTTGGCATCTGCGACTCAAGACGCGCGGTTTCCGCGCTTTTTTTTCTCCCGTTGTTGTGTTTTTCCGCTGTTGAATTTGTAATAAAAAAGTAATAATCTACAAATTATGTTTTCTCATTTATATTGAAGAAAAATAAAAGCTATCAAAAAGGAAGACCCAAATGAAAAAGATTTTGACTGCTGCTGCTGCGTTTTTGCTCGGATTTTCTGCGTTTTCAGAAGTTTCTTATTGTTTCTACAACAAAATTTATTCTGACACATTGACTATTAACCACGTTGATGAAGATTATCTTGGTACTGACCTTGATTTTAAATTGAAAAACTATGGCAAGCAGAAAGATGATTCCTACACAGATTTTAGTCTTCTTGGAATTTATAACCGCGTTTATGCTGTATTCAAAACCGACAAGACAGACGCAATGGTGAAGGCGACTCTCGGTTTTAAGGACTGGACAAACAGCAGCGACTACGGATTCCAGTGGACTGGATATATTGATGACTGGTTTGTTGAGTATCGACCATGGAATTATCTTACTTTGGGTTTCCATGACGGAATTTACATGGACGGCTCTTATCTTCCGATTTATGACGACAACCTTTATTCAGGAAATATCGGCTCTGAGGGCGTTACTGCGGTTTACCGGCCTCAGGCTCTGAAAGGCGAGCTTCGTCTGGCGGCAACAGTTCCTTTCACTACAAAGACAAACTGGATTTATGCTGACGAAGACGACGCGGGCGTTGATGACGATGTTTTTGACGTGGGACTCGGCGCGATTTACACGGTTGACGCGCTTCAGTTCGGAATTTCAATCCAGGATGTTTTTGACGGCGATGAGAGACGTGTTGGCGCTTATGTGAATCTTCCGACTCTTTTTGGTCTTAGCGAGAAACTGACGGTCGGAGGCGGATACGCTCATTCTGAATATTGGGGCGTTTATAATTATGACGGCACGAGCACTTTCGAGGATTACACTTATTTTGGCGGCGTGAACGGAAAGAATCTCTTGAGCGGATATTTGACTTATGACGACGACGTTGATGTTAACGCTGAATTTGTCTGGAACATGAACGAAAAAGGCTTCAGAAACTTTCAGTATGGATCTAACAAGAATGGCTGGCGCTTTGGAGGCTGGGATTTGTATGTTGCAGGCTCGGCGAAATTCTTGATTTCAAAGAACTTGACAGGAGAGCTTGTCGGAAAGCTGGTTGCTGATTTGGTAAAACAGAAGGGCGATGAATGGCTTTCAAATATTTATGCTGCCCAGTTCAAGCTTAATTCAAAAGTCACAGCGCATAGCGAGGTTGAGGCTTCTGTGTCTGTCGATTATTTTGACAGAAACTATAAAGTCTGCTTTCCTTGCTACTGGAAATATACTTTCTGATTCCGAGGTGAAATTATGGAAGAAAAATTCGATTTTACTGTAGAGCAGCTTGGCGAATGTAAAGTTCCTTCTCCGATTGAGCTCTCAAAGGAGCATGGAGAGTTCCGCGCTAATTATGTGCGTGATTCTTCTTATGTTAGATACAGGGTCAATGTTTTTGACGCTGAAAGTGTCGGCGACGAATGCACGAAGTCTAACCTGATGCAGAAAGCAGGACCTAGGGAATTCATCTATTTTAATCCGGCCCACGTTACTGCCGGAATCTGCACTTGCGGCGGAATCTGTCCCGGCTTGAACGATGTTATCCGCTCGGTTGTGCGCTGTCTCTGGCTTCGCTATGGTGTAAAGAGAATAAAAGGTTTCCGCTTCGGATTTAAAGGTTTTTTTGCTGAGTCTGGCTACGAGACAATCGACTTGAATCCAAAGGTCGTAGACGATATTCATAAGAACGGAGGCTCTTTTTTAGGAACTAGCCGCGGAGGCGGAAACCGTGTTTCTGATATTGTTGATGCGATTGAATCTTTGAGCATAAATATGCTTTTTGTTATCGGCGGCGACGGAACCCAGCGTGGCGCGCTTGATATTGCAAACGAGCTTGAAAGACGCGGCTTGAAAGTCTCAGTTGTCGGAATTCCGAAAACTGTAGACAATGACCTTGAATTTATAGACCGTTCTTTCGGATTTGAAACAGCTGTTGAAAATGCGCGCGAGGCTGTGAATGCGATTCATATGGAGGCGCAGTCTCAGGTGAATGGAATCGGCGTGGTAAAACTCATGGGGCGCGAGTCAGGATTTATTGCTACTGCTGCGGCTCTTGCTAGTCATGAGACAAATTTCTGCCTTATTCCAGAGGTTCCTTTTGATATGGACGGTCCGAACGGCTTCTTGACTCATCTTGAGCACAGGCTTGCAGACCGCGGGCATGCGGTTATTGTCGTTGCTGAAGGTGCCGGGCAGGAGCATATGCAGGCGACGAGCGAGAAAGACGCTTCCGGCAACAAGAAATTGTCGGACATAGGTGTTTTTCTTTGCGAAAAAATCAAGGAATATTTTACGAACAAGAATATTCATATAAACTTGAAATATGTTGATCCTAGCTATCAGGTTCGTTCTTCTGTCACAACTGCAAACGACTCGATTTATTGCGAGCGTCTTGGAAACAATGCGGTTCATGCGGCTATGGCAGGAAAAACAAAATGCGTTGTCGGGCTTGTTCATGACAAATATGTAATAATTCCGACTTCAATGGCGACAAGAAAGCGCAACAAGGTTGATCCTGAAGGCGCTCTTTGGCGTGATGCCCTTGATGCGACAGGGCAGCCTATTTTGATGGTGAACAATATCCAGTCTGTAATCGAGCATATGAAAAAAGCGGCAGAGGAAGAAGAAAAAAGAGCTTCTGAAAGGGCCGCAAAATAAAAAAAAACGGGGTTTCAGCGTTAAAGCGCAATGAAGCCCCGTTTTTTTGTTTCTTGTAAAAATCCTGTCTTATAGCTTGTCGATGAGCATTGAGCATTTTCCGGAAGGAATCGGCAGCGTCTTTTTCTTCTGGTCCAGAATGTTGATTGTGAAGTAGTAGAGCTTCTCGCTTTCCATCTGAATTTCCCAGCCTCTGGAAGTCTTGTTGCTCAAGATTGTGATAAGGTTCCGCTTAAGAGAAAGTTTTTCAATCCCCATGATTTCAAGGTTTGGAATAATCCAGTCTACTGTTTTTCGCGGAAGGCTGATCGAAAGTCCTATAACATTTTCAATCATAAGAGCGATTGTTGAAAGCCCGATTGTAAGCATATAGTGTTTTCTCGGGAATGTCTGGGCATCGTTTGAAATAGCCGCTCCTTCGCTGCAAGGCTTGTATGCCTCGTAAAGATCGCCTTTGCTGCCGTCTGCCGGCTGAAGGGCTTCAAGGATGAAATACAGATGCCGGATTGCGCATTCCCGGGCAAGGTCGTATCTTTGGTATTTTTCAAGACCTTTTACAACCATAAAGTTCAGAGCCGGAAAAACCGCTCCGTTGCATGCTTCTCCTTCCTTGCTGAATTCAGGGGAATCTGCGCTGATTGAAGGAAACGGATGGTCTGTTCCGAAGGTTTTTGGATTTGAAAGATGTTCAATCAGAATGTCGGCTTTGTCGGCGTTCGGAATTTCCGCGAGAAGAGGCCAAAAACCAGCCAGTGTTTTTGATGATGTTCTGTTTCCGTCTTTGTCCAAATCGTGATAAAGTCCTGTGTCAGGATCCCACATAAGCGAGTTGATTCTTGTTTTTAAGCTGAAATACTGCCGTTTGTACTGGAAGCTGATTTCTTTGTCGTTAAGAATGTCTCCGAGCGCGCTCATGTTCAGAACGTTGATGGCGACCGCTGTGTTGAAGTCGATCGGATAAAATGAATTTTCTCTTGCTGAAGTGTCGAGCATGCAGCAGTTCGCCGGAACTGCATAAAGTCCGTTTTCCTGCTTGAAAGTATCAAGCCATTCCATGTATTTTTGGAGAACAGGCATGACTTCCTTGACCCGGCGCTTATTTGCGGACTTGTGATAATAGTTGAATTCAGCCCAGGCAAAAAGAGGAAGTCCGATTCCTTCTGAATTTGAGTCGTCGTAAACAGGAGCGTTTGTCGCCAAGTCATATTTCCATCTGATTGCTCCGGATTTTTCCTGCCTTGCATAAAGATAATTAAGGTTTGTTTCCGCTGCGTAATTTTTGTTTGAGTACACGAGAAAAAATGATGAAAAAATTGACTCAGCTTGTGTCAAAATCAGCTGTTCGTCAGGATGCACGAAATAGCCAGATGATGAAACTTCTTTGTTTTTTGGGTCAATCCAAGAGGAAGCGAGCCAGCTCCAAGTTTTATCATAAATGTCTACAAAATCCTGATCGTAAAAGTGGATTTTAGGAAAATCTTTCTTGTTCACAAAAACTCCAAAAGGCGTTAATTAACGCCTAAATATAAATATAACATAAATTCTAAAAAAATTGTAGAAAATTAAAATTTTAACAGGAAAAAAGCATTCTAGTGCGCGCTTCTACATATCTTGCTCATTTTCTGGAAAGTCTTGGCTTTCGTTGTCGAGATCGGATGTTTCTTCTGGAGAAGGTGCAGTTTGCGTCTGCGCAGAGGAAGCTGCAGAATTGTTTTCTGAGGATGGCTTAGGAGCAGGACGCCGGGTGTTTTTTTCAAAAGTGAGCTTGACGATTTCAGTCTCGGATTTTTGCCGGGATTTTAAGAAAAGCGTGCTTGTGTTTTCGTTGTAGATGAATCCTGACGAGTTATAGTTTTCAAAACGCTTGTCAGAATGATAAGAGAGACCGTAAATTTCAATTTCTGTGAAATCCGGAATTCCGCTGAAAATCGCATAGTGGGATTCTCCCTTGCTGAATTTGACAGAGATTGACGCGGAATTTTCAGTTGGTGTGTATCCGATGCTTGTTGCGCACGTCCATGCCCAAATTGTTTTTGAGCCGCTTCTTTGAAGGACAGCGTAGTGAGGATAAGACGGATTTGTGACGAGCACAGGATAAGCGTTTCCGAGAGCGTTAGAGTCTAGCTGAGTTCCTGCAAGCACTGTGTTTATTAAGGCGTAGCCTGCGCGTCTGTAGTCGTCTGAAGAATTAAAGTTCCCGAGCTGAAGAAGCGCATTTCCTGTCTCAAGCGTAAGCTGGACAGGGGCAATATTTTCTTTGTCGTGCAGAGTGAGCGTAGAGTCATTTAGAACGCAGGATTCCTGAATAACTTCAAGGCATTTTTCGATGACCGGCGAGAGAATTTCCGCTGAATTTGAATGAAGAAGGGAGAGAGACACATAGACATTTAAAATTCCTGCCGCCTGCGCAAGTGTCGGCCGGTTTTCTTCCTGAGCGAGAACTTGCTGCGGAAGAGAAAGAAGATTGTTGACTTTTTGCGCATCTGAAAGAATGTTTATGTATTCTGCAAGATTTTCCGCGGTGAAAATGTTGAGCGATTTTGACGAAACCGCGTTTGAAATCATGTTTGACATATTGTCGTTGTGCATTGCAAGGCTTGGATACATCGCCTGCAGTGTATTGAAGTACGGAGCGGAAAGATAAGTGCGCTGGCTTCCCCTCTTGAAAGAGTCTGGAACGTATTTTACGGCTTCTGCGAATCTTCCCCGTGAGGCGAGTTCCGCGATATATGCTATATATGTTTTTTCAGAAAGGCTTTGTGAATTCTGGATAGCTTCCGACACAGAAGAAATCAGGTCGTTTTTGAGCTGTCTTATATTTTCGTCGTAAGTTGATTTTTGAGAAATCGCCATGTCAGATTCAATAGAAGCGAATGAAAACGCTATTGTCGGATCGTAAATATTGTAATAAGCGAGTGTGCTTCGCGGTGTTAAAGTGATTTTATCGTCTGAGATTTGCGCCGCCGTGAAAATGTACGACAGATTTTTAGAATTCAGCTGAAGTTTTGTTCTTGTCTTTTCTGTAACAGAAAATCCTGCCGCTGGTTTGTAGTAAAGAGAGACGCCGGTTGCCTCTTTTGGAAGAGAAGCCGAAATTGAAAGCTCTGCGTTAGCGGTTGTGTCGCTTATCGAAAAAGTAAGTGAAGTATCGTCAGAAAAATTGAATTTATATGAAAGATTTGTCGGCTGCTCGTAAGATTCGAGGACAAGCGAGGAGGTTTTTCCGTTGTAGTTCACATAAGCAGGGTGAGCCTCATCAGAAAAAAAAGAAATTCCCTTGAAATTTACGGAGAGCGTGTTTTTTAAGGAAGTTGTCCCGTCTTCAGCTTGGGATTGCGCAAGAGAGATTGAAAGCAATCCTGTATTCTTGGATAATACAGATTCGTTTCTAAATTGAAGAACGAAAATTCCGATAATAATAATGGAGTAGAGAGCTACAAGACCGATTGTCTTTCTAACTGGAGATTTCGACATAACGCTAATTTTATCAAAGCGTGAAAAAATAGAAAATAGGATTTAATAATGAGAAGCAAGATGAAAAATGTTTTTGCGGCGGTTGTTTTGATTTTTGGGGCGGCTATTTTTGCCCAAAGCCAGTTTGACAATGAGAATTTTGTGAGGCAGCTGAGCGACGTTCTTGAAAAAGGCTCTTTGGATGACGCGATTTCGCTTTTTGATTCTCTTCCGCCTGAAAAAGCCGGCAGTGTTGACTTGCTTTCCCTGAAAGCTTCTCTCCTGGTCTCGTC
>CAVDRA010000084.1:0-6704 GCA_963611155.1 bacterium
GACGGCAACACGGCAAAGAAGGCGTTTTTTTTACTACAGGCGCGGCTAATCTAGCCTGAATAGCCTTCAGGTTCTTTTATGTCATCGGAACTCGGTTTTTCAAATTTTCCGCGCCGAACAAAGCCATTTTCATAGTAAAAAGTAAGATTTTTAGCATCTGCCCTGACTTCATCTTTTTCATCGCGAACCCAAATTTTTACGCCCGCATAAACGGTTCCAGAAACATAAACCTTTCCGATATTTTTAAGCTCACGAAGACGCGTCTGAATTTTGCCGATTTCATCATTGAAATTCGTATTCTCTGCAATAATCCCGTTTTTCTGCTCAACAAGATGCTGAAGGTTTTCTTCCTTTTCTTTAGGAAGCGACCTTCTGACTTTTTTCATATTCTCGAGAGTTGCAATATCAAGCTCGATTTCCTCCAGCTTTTTAACATTGTTATTTTGCATTTCAATAAGCTCTTCAAGACGATGTTTCGCCTTCGGATCATAGCCAACCTCGATTACAGTTTCAGTTCCGCCGCCGTTTGATCCGATATTCTTTGCAAGAACATATTCCGTCGCAAACAAATGGCCGCCAGTAATCTGAGCGCGTTTTCCCTGCAAGATAATTTTCTTCTGAGCTGAAATATCACTGTTCATAATCGAGTCTGTAACAATAACGTTTTCCTCAACATGAACTTTTGTGTTCTGAATAAATTTAGCCCAAAGAGAACCTCCGCAAATAATTTCACCTTCGTCTTTGCCAATTACACCTGAAGAAACGATTATATCGCTGTCAGATTCGAGACGGCATTTTCCGACTGTTCCGCTCACCTCGATATTTCCGCTCGCTTTGATGTCAAAACCGTCTTCTACACTGCCCTTAACAACAACAGTCCCGAGAAATGTAATATTTCCAGTTTTAACATTTACGCCATCAAGCTCCATTACAGGCTCAACACAGATTTTTCCGTTCAGAATAAGAACCTGGCCGTTTATTTCTGCAATGACAGTTCGCCCATCAGTATCGACTTTTACATTCTTTCCAACTGGAATATTAATATCGCGCCCGTTTTTCGCCTCAAGGTAATTGCCAAAAAGCGTTTTTCCGGCTTTTCCCTGCTCAGGCAAAATTTTCTGAGCAAGAGGCTGACCTTCAACAACATTTTGGATAAGATTAAGCTCCTTAAAGTCAACCTGGCCGTTAGCAGCTTCTTTCGCGCGAATTTTCGAGCGGTCTGTCTCAAAATTATAGACCATATAAGCATCGTGTCCGTCCACCGGAAGAACAGCTTCCGCGACTACAACAGGCTCGTTATAAATTGGAGAATCAACAAGAGCATTAATTTTCTCGTCAGAAATTCCCGCTACAACACCCTGCGTCACAAGAGAATTTTTAATTTGCTCTGGAGTCACATCCGCGCCGCCAAGACTTGGAGGATTTATCGTGCAAGTTGCTGTCATATTGTCTTTTGCAATATCAATTACAAACACAGCGTCATTTGAAGGAACCCTATTGTATTTTCCGATAAGCTGGTATTGATTGTCTGTTCCTTCTTTCGCATATTTCTTCACAAGCGACTCATCAACTGAAGTCGTGTCTGGACGTTTCAAGTCATTGAGCAAAGTATTGAAATCGACAGGCTTTCCATTTCCTCTCGGAAGAACAACCTTCAAAGCAATTTCATTATCAAAATGATGAACATAATAAATTCCGTCCTTTGAGACCGGTTTTTCTTCCTCTTCATCAAAGCCGCCCATAATGCTTGCCGATTTGAATTTTACAATTTTTCTGAGGGATTCAGGATTCTGATAAACCTTTATGTTCCACGGTCGTTTTGCAATTCCCATAAAGCCTTCAAATCCTTTTTCCATAACCTCATACTCAAGATTTGAGACTTTAGTATTAAACTGAACCGCAGCATCGGCAAGTGCTTCATCGAGAGTATCAGCACGAACTTCCACAAAGTTGATTTCTTTGTCCCGCTCGTACATTTCCGCCATATCTTTCCGAATAGAATCCAAAGTTACCATAGGCTAAAAAATACCTTTTCTAAAGTTTGTCAGCTTAGCGCGAAGATGGAGATTCGCATTAGCATGGAGCTGAGAAATTCGGCTTTCAGAAACCTCTAAAACCTGGCCAATTTCTTTGAAAGTTAAATCTTCATGATAATAAAGAACGATAACCATTTTTTCTTTTTCAGGAAGCTCATTTATCGCCTGAATAATAACTTTTCTGATTTCTTCACGCTCAACCTGCACGTCAGGATTCAAGCTTTGAGGAGACTCTATGCTGTCGCCAATTGAAAGATGATCGCTGTCATCGCCTGAATACCACACATCGTTAAGAGAAAGTACAGAAGTTCCAGAAATTTTCATTACCGTGTGCTGATAATCCTCAACACTTATGTTCATTTCACGGGCTATTTCTTCATCCGTCGCAGGGCGTGAAAGCCTTGACTCAAGTGAGCTGATCACATCTTCGATCTCACGCGATTTCTGGCGCACTGAACGTGGAACCCAATCCAGCTGCCTCATCTCATCAATAATTGCTCCCCGAATTCTTGTGACAGCATAAGTCTTGAATTTTACTTTTTTATCAAGATCGTATTTATTGATTGCGTCAAGGAGACCGAACTGTCCAAAGCCAACTAAATCATCAAATTCCATGCTAGAAGGAAGACCAATCGCAACCTTTCCAGCAACGTATTTTACGAGAGGCATATACTTGCGTATAATTTTATCGCGCAAAACGGAAGTCTTTTTTTTCTTAAATTCCTTCCAAATAGCGTCTTCTTCTTCATCGTTTATAAAAAGCGTTTTATCGTTCTCCATTTGCAACATCCTATACACTTTTTTCTATTCGTTATCTTTAGCAAGCAAAGTCGCTATTGCCTTTGCCATCGTAGCAGCATCTTGACTACCGACATTTCCAGCCGACGCAGAAAGAACAGAAGATCCGCCGGTTGCGAAATCACTGTCTGTAATAACAGAGGCAGATGAAGCCGACGAGTCGTCAAAATCAACACTTCCAATATCAGGAAGCTCAGCTATGGATTCTTCATCAACATTGCCATCTTCATTTTGAGGAACAGATTCTGAATGAGTCTCTTTCCCTGAACTGTCCGCCGGGGCAGAATCCGAAGCAGAAATATTATTCGCGCCGCCAGCTATCGAATTCAAATCAGCAGGAACAAAAGCTGAAGCAGAATTCGCCTTTTTAGAGTCTGATGTTTCATTTTCAGGCTGGACAACAGGCTTTGACTTTTCCGCATTTTTTTCAGTCACGTTACTTTCAGCTTTAACAGGCTGAACTTTTGGAGGGTCTTTTTTCTCAACGGAAGATTTTTTATTTTTTTCAACAAGAGATTCAGCATCCAAAACAGAAGGATCTACAACAGAAAATTTCGGGGAAGAAGTGTCATCTTTTAAGGTTGAGTCATCAACAACAATATTCACAACACTTCCACTCGAAAGCTTTGAATCAGAAGAAACAGCAGTCCCTGAATCTGAAACCAAGTCGCCTGAAAGAAAAGAGTTGAAAACATATGTGATTCCAGCGGCTAAAGCGGCAAAAACTGCAGCAAAAATCACAGCGCGGATAAGCAAATGCAAAATATTCACGCCAGAAATTAAGCCGATAAAAAAAGACAGGACAAACCCAATCACAGCCGAGATGCAAATATTCTTCGGGTTTATCATCTTACTCCTCCATTTTTAAAGATTAAGTCAAAAGTCCCTTTAGGTCAAGTTTTTTCCATTATATTGGTACACTGGATCAAAACCGCATTTAAGGCTATTTTCTGCGCAAAAATTTCTTCAGGAAACTTGTAACTCCTTCAGAAGTTCCTTCGTCGTTTTTTTCAATTCTGCCGACAATGTGCTTTATGCACTGAGCCGGTTTTGAAGTAGGGTTTACAATTATGAACGGTTTTTGGCGAATCACGGAAGCCTGCACAACGGGATCATCATAGACAAAACCGATATAATCAACTTTTTTATTCAGAAACTGCGCGACAATATTGATGATTCGTTCAGAAATTCGTTTTCCTTCATCCGCAGAATGAACGCGGTTTACAAGAAGCCTGATATTTGTTTCGCGGTCAACAAGCTCCGTCGTTATGATTTTTATAATTCCGTAGGCATCGGTAATTGCAGTCGGTTCTGGCGTCGTAACAACATAGACTTCATCTGCGGCCGCAACGAATTGAAGAACATTATTTGCAATTCCAGCACCTGTATCAATTATGATAATGTCTGCATTTCCAAGCTGTGAAAACTGCTTGGCAAAATAGTCAAGCTCCTCGACAGAAAGGTTTGCAATCTTGGAAAATCCGTTTGCGCCGGCAATAAATTTTATTCCGAATTCAGTTTCGGTTATGATTTCCTGCATTGTCTTTTGACGGTTGATAACCTGCATCAAATTGTACTGAGGAACGATATTCATAAGAACATTCACGTTCGCCATTCCAAGGTCTCCGTCAATAAGGATAACTTTTTTGCCCTGCTGGGCGTAGCAAATCGCCATATTTACAGCAAGATTAGACTTTCCGACACCACCTTTTCCGCTTGTAATCGCGATAATCCGAGTCTTGTGGTTGGACATCATTTCTTTGAGTTCCTGTGCCTGATCTTCCATAATTATTTATCCTCCGGAAACTTTTCGTCTATGTAGGCTCTGTCAACTTTGTCAAAATCATCTAGAAATGTCAAAAACCGCAAAACAGAAGCGTTCTCGATTTTTCTTGGAACTTGCTGACCATCAGTTATATAGGAAACTGATTTTTCTTTTTTTGAAAGAACGCTTATCACATTTCCTATGGCAGAAGTTTCATCCCATTTTGTGATGATCACTGAATTATAATTGCAGTTTTCGTAATTTCTTATAATCGACATCAAATCGCGCGATTTTGTGGCCGCGGAAAAAGTCAGGTAAATATCTGGATGGATTCCTTTTACCTCGAGGACTTTCCTCATTTTTCCGATATTTTCGGAATCATTCGGGCTGTACCCTGGAGTATCAATAAAAAGCACATCGAGTTTGTCTTTGTATTCCTCGAATATTTTTTTGACATCATCAGAACTTTCGGCCTTGTAAACATCAATCATCAAAATATCCCCGAAACGCCTGAGCTGCTCTTCCGCACCGACACGGGTATGGTCAATCGTAATCATTTTTATTGCAGGTTTCGGCTCGTTTTTATCCTTTGCTTCCTTTATCAGCGTTCCCGCCATTTTCGCGATAGTCGTGGTTTTTCCAACTCCAGTAGGTCCGACGAGAATAATCACATGAGGATATTTATATGGAATGTTCGGAGTGATTTTTATTGACTCGCCAATCCATGTGAAAACAGTTTTCTGCACAAATTCAGAGTCGCCAAGCTGCTCCATTGTAAGCTCGGAACGGAGACGAGTGGTTATCTTATTTATGTATTCAAAAGTAAATTCATTTTTCTGCAGAATATCTTCGATTTCTGAAATTGACGCAGGCTTATCAGCAGCCTTTGTTGCCTGGATCAAAAGATTCATTTTTTCATCCAAAGCTTTCTGGGTTTCCTCAAGTTTTTTGTCAATCATCGAAAGCTGCATAACATTTGTAACACTTCCGGTTCCTGTCATATTCGAAAGAAGCTCGTCGCGGTTTTTCTGAAAAGTGTCAGATGAAGAAGAAATCGGTTTCGGATTAGGAATATAGCGGACTTCCACAGTTTCTTTCTGTCCCCATCCAAAAAAGCCGCCCTTCAGAGACTGTTTTTGGCCGGTGATCTTATAGTTAGTGCCATAAAGATTGTAAAGCTTTGCCTTGCAATCCTCTAAGCTTTTTCCTTCGATTTTTTTCTCTTCATCGCCAGAATCCTGCAAATAGTAAGGATTTCTGCCTGATATTCTTGAGACGGCTTGATTTCCAGAGCTGATTCCATCGTTATACATTTATTTCTCCAAGTATTTCAAGTTTCACATTCCGTCCAGCCGCCATGACCTCATTGATTGAGAGCACAACAGTTCCAGGCATTTCAAAGTCGATTGATGAGCGGACAAGCGGTCTGACAGAGCCATCGCACAAAATAATCGGCAGATAGTTTTTCTCTTTCACGGCAACAATCGCTGAACTAAGCGCGTTCACCCATTTTCTGTTATCAACCGGATCAAACGCGACCTTAGGCTCGCTTCCGTCAGACGGTGTAAAACTGTGCTGCAAAATCATTTCCGATGCCGACTGCGAAAGCTGCAAGACACTCAAAGTCTTATCTTCATCAACATACTGAAGACAAATCTGAAGTCCCAAAGCCTCGCGCACTTTCTCTATTAAATGCCATGTGTTCTTAGGAAGATTTCCGAAATTCGCAAGAGTTTCAAGGATAACAACAATATTTCTGATAGAAACCTTCTCGCGCAGAAGGCCCTGAAGAACTTTCTCGATGTCGCCATAAGTGTATTTGTATGTATTGAGAACTTCTTCCACAACAACAGAATTTTTTTCCTTGACAGCATCGATAATCGCCTTTGTCTCAAGCCTGCCAAGAATTTCAGCCGCATGGGAACGAATAATCTCCGTCAAATGAGTCGCTATAATCGTCGGAGGATCAACAACCGCATATCCAGCGTTTTCAGCATCTGCGCGGTTCTCCTCGCTTACCCAGATTGCAGGAAGCCCGAAGGTCGGATCATTCGTAGGCTCGCCTTTTATCTCCTCAGTTACGTTTCCTGTGTTCATGCACATAT
>CAVDRA010000085.1:0-6646 GCA_963611155.1 bacterium
TCTGACACCAGCGCAAAACCCCATTGTTCCGGCACGGATAATATTCATAATGCTATTATAGCAATTTTCACCCCGGATTAAAAGAATTCAAAAAAAACGTCTCAAAGAACAGTTTTCAAAAAACCTGAAAAATCAAAAAAGCCCGTCCTATAAAAAAGACGGGCTTCATAAAGAAGAATAATTTTTGCCGGGGTTACTCTTCAGGTTTCATCTGAATCACATTAGGATTAGAAGCAACTGTGAAAGTCTGTTTTCTGCGGGCAAGCAAGATAAAGCTTCCTGCGATAAAGATAGAAGAATAACATCCAGAAATCAAACCGATAATCAGCGCAAGCGAGAAATCATGAATTGTTCCCGTTGTAAAGAAGAACAATGCAAGAACAGCAAGCAATGTTGTAACAGTTGTGATTACAGACCGGCTCAAAGTCTGGTTCAAAGCGGAATTCAAGATTTCCTTGAAAGTTTTTGCCTCTACGATCCTGATGTCGCTTCTTACACGGTCAAGAATAACGACAGTCGCGTTAATCGAATAACCGATAATCGTAAGAATTGCGGCAAGGGTCGTCGTGCTGAATTCCATCTGTAAGAATGAGATGAAAGAAACCATAATCAGAGCGTCGTGAACAACTGCGATTACAGAAGCAAGGGCAAAATCCCAATGGAAACGAATTGCGCAGTAAATAAAGATCAAAACCAAAGTTGCAAGAACAAGAATAATGGAAGACTTTATCAATGAACCAGAAAACTGAGCTCCGATAAAGTCAGATTTTACAACTGCGATTTTTTCAGCCCCAAATTTTTCATAAAGAACCTTGTTGGCTTTATCCTGAATCGCCTTTCCGTCATCTCCTGCTCCAAGTCGGATCTGGAAAGAGTCCGAACCAGCTTTTTTAACATCGACCTCGCCAAAATCTTTGAGGGTTTCGCGAATCGAGTCTGCATCCACAGAAGAATTCGCATCAACAGCAAACAAATTCAGAGCGTTTTCGCCGAGAGTTGTCGATACTGCCGAGTTCACAAAAAGACCGCCGGCTGGTATCGCCTCGTCCTTTTTTACAGTCGCAGTGACTCCCTCAATCTTATTGAGTTCATCCGACAAAGCTGAAACAGATTTAACATCGGCATAGTAAATGCTGACAGTCCTATTCTCAGCGCCGACACCTGTAACGACAAGCTGAACTCCGCTCTCAGAAGCCTCCAAAGTAACTTTTGCGCTTCCAGAATACACAATGTCAAGAACCGCGTCGGAAACTTTTATTTCCTCGATCATGCCAGGCTCGAATTCCAAGCCAAAGTTGATTCCCCTTACACATACAGAAACAATTCCGGCAATAATCACAACCGCGCTTAACACGACAGCGAAGTTAAAATATTTTGTAAACTGAATTTTCTTTTTCATTATTTTATCACTCCCCAGCCGATGCTCATCTTTTTCTTGCCCATAACGTCAGTTCCGAAATCAAACATAAGACGTGAAACCACGAGAGCTGTAAATACTGATGAAACGACACCGATTGCAAGCGAAACCGCGAATCCTTGAATTGAACCTGTTCCCAATTTTGAAAGGAACGCAGCGGCGATAAAGGTTGTGATGTTCGAGTCCATAATTGCCCAGAACGCATTGCTAAAGCCTGTGGTGACTGCAGCCGCGCGGGATTTTCCATCGCAAAGCTCTTCCTTAATTCGCTCAAAGATAATTACGTTAGCATCAACAGACATACCGACCGTAAGAATCATACCTGCAATGGAAGAAAGCGTAAGAGTAAGGTTAAACGCGCTCAAAACAGAGAACATGATATAGATGTTCAAAATTTGAGCTACAACAGCGTTTATTCCAGCGCCTTTGTAATAAACAATCATGAACACAAAAACGAGAAGCAAGCCCCAAACAAGAGCTGTCATTCCCTGCTTGATTGCAGCATCGCCCAAGGAAGCGCCGATAACCTGCTGGCTTTCAACTTCAAGGGGAACATCAAGACGCGCAGTCTGGAGAACTTTCTGAATATTCTGAGCTTCCTGAATACTAAAGCCTCCAGAAAGCTGAACTTGACCGCCTCCGATTGCCTGCCTGATTGTCGCGGCAGACTTTACCTTTCCGTTGCTCACAATGGCAAGACGCTCGTTCACGTGCGCGCCGGTAAATTTAGCGAAAATATCAGCTCCTTCAAGGTCAAGCTCAAAAGTAACTTCCGGCTGGTTGGTTGTCGGATCAGAAGTGACATTAGCAGCCTTTACATGAGTTCCGTCAAGCGCAATCTCTTTTTTTACAGCGATGTACTCATAACCGTTTACAAGCTCGTCAAGACCGTAAGCGTCTTTTTTATAATTTCCGAAAACTTCAACATCATCAGCGACGATAGAAGGATCAATAAGCTTTCCGTCTGAATTGAACACAACGCCGTTCTGTCTGTAGTAATTCATGACTGCGGCTGTCGCAGGCTCATCAACAAGGCGGAAATTCAAAATTCCTTTTCCCTGGATAATCGCGCTCACACTGTCAGTATCTGCCGCACCAGGAATTTCAATGTAGATTCTATCTTCTCCCTGCTGGCGGACAACTGGAGAAGTAAGGCCGAATTTGTCGATACTTCCAGTCAATGTCTCAATTGCCTGAGTCATCGCATCTTTCTTGAACTGAGCTTCGTCAGTGACAGACCCGCTCTTTTTCTGCTCTTCAAGAGCTTTGTCCAGATCAGCGTGAACAATAATGTTCATACCGCCAGACAAATCAAGACCGAGCTTTACAGAATTTGTATAGCGGTTCTTGGCTTTCAGGATTTCACTCCGGTATTTTGCCTCGACAACTGCCTGAAGGTCTGCCTGTGCCGAATATCCCTGGAAAGAATCCAGCACCGCAGAAACTGTCATGACAGTCGGAATCTCCGGAGCATTTTTTTCCATGCCTTTATATGCTTTCGCAATATTCTTGTAATTTTTCTTTGCGGCTTTTACAAGATAATCATAAGACGGGTCAAGAATCTCGTCTGGATTTTTTTCAGCAATGGCGATAATCTTTGCGACTTCGTCTCTTGCTTTTTTGCTTGTGTAATTCTTGATATTTTCAAGTGAGCCAAGAGCCAGGCTCTGCTGGTCTTTCGGCGTTCTCGCGTACCAGCTGATTGACGGCCAAAGGAACGCAAAACAAACAGCAAGAACTACCAGAATAATGATGAAACGGCTTCGTTTGTTCATTTTTTTTAATAACTCCGGTAACTTTTTTTATTTTTTTTCAGCTTCCGCTTCAGATTCTGCTTCAGCAGCTTTTGGAGCTTCTTCAGCCTTTTCTTCGGCTTTTGCTTTTTTTACATTTTTTGCCGGTGCGGCAGGCTTGTCAGTAACGACTGTCGCAATTGCAGAGCGGTTGAATTCAAGTTTAGCATTGTCATCAACCTTTACGATTACAGTTTTTTCTTTTGTTGAAGACACAACTCCGTGAATTCCGCCGATAGTAATAACCTTGTCGCCTTTTTTAAGCGCATTGATCATTTTTTCAGTTTCTTTCTGTTTTTTATTCTGCGGACGAATAATAAAGAAATAGAAAATCGCAATAATAAGAACGAATGGCAAAACAGTCATCAGCATGCTGCCTGAGCCACCTTGCGCACCATTTCCGGCTGTTTGAAGTAATGAAAAAAACATTTTTTGATTCCTTCCTGAAAATAATTTTTGAGTTCTAAAAGCATAGCATTTTGAAAGTTAAGAAACAATATAATAATTCTGTCTTTTAGTTGAAAAAATGCTACGCCAGATTGTAGCGGCGGCGAAGCCGTTGCAAGCGGAGCGCGGCAATGAAAACCGCGGAAAGCTGGGCTTGTCTGCCGGCAAAAACGCGGAGCTTGAAAAAAAACATTGAATGCTCGAGAAAGAGTCCGTCCTGAAAAATAAAAAATTATCTTGCGAGACTTTCGAGCTGGCGGTTAAGCTCAAGAAGCTTTTCGTCTTTCGGCGATATTGAAACAACCTGCTTTAAATAATACTGGGCCTTTCTGTATTCTTTTTTATCAAAATAAATTTCATAAAGCCGGAAGAGAGAGTCCTTGTTGCGCGGGTTTGCGGTGAGGCTCGAGCGCAAATCCGAAAGGATGTCTGTCTCGGAAACTGAAATACAGCTTTTTTCGTAGTAGAGAAAACTTTTCATTTTTGAAGAGGCGGAAGGCAAAAGCTGAGCGATGATTTTTGAAGCCTCGGTTTTTCGCGATGTAGAAACGAGAACTTCAATGTAGCACTGAAGAACATTTTCATCGGAAGGAGCTTTTGAGTAAAGCTCGGAAGCGATTTTCCATGCCTCGTTTTTCCGGCCGGATTCAAGGCAGATTTTCACGTGCGTAAAAATGACGTCCGTTTCGGCGGCGTCAAGATTCTCAAGAAGCTTCAAACTTTCAGAATAAGCCGATTCCCAGTTTTCAGACTGAATCATCGATTTTATCTTTATTTTCTGAGCCTCGTAATTTCCAGGATCTTTTTCAAGAATTTGGGAAGCAAGCTCATCGCCAGACCAGCCGTTTATGCTCTCGTTGTTTTCGCAGGCAAGGTCAGCGGCCGCAAGGATAATCTCGTCGTCGTCAGGATAAAGCTCAAGAGCCTTCTGGATGGTCGAGGTTGCGGCGGTTATATTCTTGTTCCATTCTTTCTGGACTGTAAAACGCAAAAAAAGATAGTCGCGCGAGGAGGAGTCAATTCTTGAGTAAGCGTCCAAAAGAGAAGCGGCCCGTATATATTCTTTTCTTGCGACGAGAATTTTCGTTCTGAAAAGCATGAACGTGCTGTTTCCAGGCTCGGTCTGAAGAACGCGGTTCACATATTGCTCGGCCTTCTCTAGTTTTCCGTTCGCAAAAGAAGCGTTCGCACAAAGCTTTAAATAATTTCTGTTTGAAGGTTTTTTCGCGAGCAAAGATTCAGAAAGATTTTCCGCATCAGAATATCTTTTTGTCTCGTAGTAGACTTTGCAAAGCGCATACATAATCTCCTCGCATTCCGAAGAGTTTTCCTGCGCTGTTTTCAGATAAACCAGAGCTTCAGAATACTGTTTCTGCCGCATGCGGAGAAGCGCGAAAAGATAATTGACAAAAACAGACGACGGTTTTTCAGAAAGGCATTTTCTTAAGTTCTGCTCAGACTCAGAATAATAGTCGGCGCGGATTTCTGAAACAGCAAGAACAAGCGACGGAAGCGCGCAAGTCAAAAAATCAGAATTGCCGGTGTTGAAATCGTATATTCCGTTCTTCGCAGAATTCACAGCGGCCGTGTACGAATTATCCTCGGAAATTTCAACCGGGCTTTCGTCAAAGGCGGACGAAGGCCACAAAATTTTCATCATAGACACAGAAACACTAAAAAGAATTTTCTCAGGCAGCGACGGCTCCTCTTCTTTTTTAAGCAGCTCGACTGCAGATTTTAAGGACTCGCAAGAACCATTGTAGACATCTTCAAGAATTTCAGACGGAACAGAAGCGAAAAATGATTTGTCTTTTTTTGCAGGAGGCGCAAGCTTTGTTGTTTCCGGGATAAAATTTTCGGAAAAATCAGAATTTTCAGGGTCTGACGTATTGGCAAAAACAGCGGAATCAAATCCGTTTTCAAAATTTTCTGCGCTTTCGGCTTGAACCTGCGCAGTTTCGTTTTCGGGCGCAGAATTCTTGTTTTTTTTTCCTTTGGAAAAAACAGGAGAGAGAAAAATCAAAAAAACAATCTGAACAAAAATTATTTTTCTCCAAAAGGACTTCATCTCTTTTTTACCGCTGAGCTCTTTTTTAGTCTCCAGAAAGAATGTCTCTGTCATCTGTGAAATCGGAAAGCTCATCCTTGTCATAAGGAAAGAAGCCTTTTGTATTCTGCTGATAAATGAAAATTCCGACGAGCATTGCGCCAAGAAAAATCAAAATCGCCGGAAACCATTTTGAAAAAAAGCTCACAAATGAAAAATGGATCACATCAAATGTAAATAGAAGAAAAAAGATTCCAAGCGCGACAAGAATCACGGAAGGAAAAAGATAAACACCACGAATTTTTCTATGTTTAAAAACGCAGGTAAAAATAAGGCAAATTCCGCCGAAAACCGAAAAAAGCGGCCAGAGCAAATCAAGCCCTGATTCAATAACGTTAAAATCAATAAAAGTAAAAAGAAGCCCGCAGGCAAAAATATAAAGTCCGGCAAAAAAAGCAGATGCCCATTTTAGCCATACAAGAGTGATATAAAAAATCAGCGCGCCTAAAAACATCACAAAAAGGCTGAAAACAGGAATTTTCTCAACAAGGCCGGAAGAAAAATATGAAATCAAAAAAAGCCCCGAAAGTATCAAAAAAACTCCAGCGGCAAGAAGAATGTTCAGCACAGGAACAGTCAGTTTTTTCATTTCAGCCCTACCTATAAAATATCATGATAGGATAACCTAATTTTCTGAAAAATGGAAGTTTTAGAACAAAAAATACATCCTTGTATTTTTTGTTCTAACGAGAATTTTCAGCAGAAGTTTAAGCAAAACAGAAAATTCTCTCGTTGCTTTCCTGCCGCATCCGTGCGTCAAATTTTATTAAAAAAAATACATCCCTGTATTTTTTTTGTTCTAACGAAAATTTTCAGCAGAAGCTTATGCAAAACAGAAAATTCTCTCGTTGCTTTCCTGCCGCATCCGTGCGTCAAATTTTA
>CAVDRA010000086.1:0-6612 GCA_963611155.1 bacterium
CTGCAAAGTCTTTCTGTATTCGTTTCCAACCTCAAGAACATCAGTCAGATGACCGTGCTCGCGCATAACATCCTTGTATTTTTTCTGGTCCTTTACAAGCTCCGGATCTTGAACCTGCTCGTTCACTTCCTCAAAACGCTTGTCCAATTCATCAAGTTTTTTCAATAAGTCCATAGATTTTAGAATACAGAATTTTCAGATTCTAGGAAATAGGAGATGATTTTTTGCCGTCCATTCAAAATTTCACAATGGCGGCTGCCATCGAACAGCGCTATGACCGAGAATTGTGTTTTTTGAGATTATCTTAGAAAATCTGTCTTTAAATTTTGTTTTTCAGAAATTACAATTAGGCGCATTGGAGATTTTGATGATCAACAAAGGCAAAAAAATATTCCAAAAAGTCGGCCAGACTAAAATCATTCCCATATCTTTTAAAATTCTGACAATTTTTGTCTGTCTGCTGCTTCTTTCAAATTTTGCGACAAATTTTGTGAATCTTTGCCTTTCGCGAAAACAGTTGATCACGCTGAACAACACTGTCATGGTCAGCGAGCTTAAGGACATCTACACAGCGGCTTCAAACCAATTCCAGATTTTCACTTTTACAGGCGACAGAGAAAAATCAGTCCAGGCAATAAAAAGCACAGCGCAGCGGAGCTTTAGCCAGCCGAACAGCGTCGCCCTTGCGTTCAACGAAAAAGGCGAGATTCTTTTTTGCGCGGTAAGCCAGCTTCCTCAAAAATTTGAAAAAATCAAGAACGAAATCAAAGAAAAAATTGAAAAGAACGCGAAAATCTCCGAGGAAATCGAAAAACGGAAGCTCGGATTTCTTTATGACGAAATAAAAATTTTCCCGGACGAAAGCGCGATTGAAACGCTAAAATCAAATCTTGCAAAAGGCATTCAAGACGGCTCGGTCGTTTTTAACACAGAGCTCGGCCAATATTTCGGTGTCTATAAATATCAGAAAAAATGGGGATGCTGGTTTATCAGGGCGGAGCTGCGAAGCGACACAATGAAGTCAAATTCTATTCTCCTGGGAATTCTCGCAATCATAATTGTAATTTTGACAGCGCTTTTTTTGCTTGCAGGACTTTTCATGTTCAAGAAAATTCTCGCGAACGTAACAAAAATCACAGGAAGCCTCTACGAAATGCAGAAAAACCAAAAACTTGATGTGATTGACCTTTCCGGCTCGCCAAATGACGACATCACATATCTTGCGGCCAGCTTCAACTCGCTTTCCTCAACAATCAGCAACCTTCTCGGAATCTTCCAGAAATTCGTCTCGAAAGACGTTGTCTCAAAAGCGTACAACGAGCACACAATCAGACTTGAAGGAAGCCAGCAGAATCTTGCGATGCTTTTTTCAGACATCAAATCATTCACTTACAGAACCGAAACTTTGGGAAATGACATTATCGACCTGCTGAACGTTCATTACAACAAAGTTATTCACGCGGTTCATGAGGAAAAGGGCGTTGTCGGCTCAATCATCGGAGACGCGATTCTGGCGGTTTACGGAACGCAGAGAACGGAAAACAAGTCGCTGGACTCGCTTGAGACAGGCTGGAAAATCACAAAAATCACGGCAAAGCTCCGTGAAAAAATGACTGCGCGAAAATCAGAAATAGAAAAAACGAGAGCTTTGACAGCGGACGAGGAGAGAATTTTCCAGGCGGTTCTTCTTGATATTGGAGTCGGAATTGACGGCGGAAACGTTTTCTACGGAAACATCGGCTCGAACGAGCATATGACAAACACGGTAATCGGAGACAAAGTAAATTCAGCAAGCAGGCTCGAAGGCTTAACAAGAATCTATCATCTTCCTGTAATCGTTTCTGAATATATAAAAGATGAAGTTGAAAAAAAAGGAAGCGCGAAATATAGATTTTTTGAAATCGACACAGTTCAGGTGAAGGGAAAAACCGAGGGCAAAAAAATCTTCTTCCCGATGGAAACGTGCGAAATCCCGGTTCAGTCTCTTGGCAAAGACACAACCGAGGCTAATCAAAATGAAAAAGATGCAAAAGACGGCGAAAACTCATTTTCTACAAAAAATTCATTTGTTCCGGCGAGCGGCATAACGGCTGGGCAGTTTGAAATCTACGAGACCGGCCTTAAAGCCTACTACAAAGGGAACTGGAGCGAGGCGAGAAAAAATTTCAGGAAATGCGGAATCGAGGCCGCAGAAGTTTTCCTTAGCAGAATGGGAAATAAGAGCGCGCCTGAAAACTGGAGCGGAATATGGACAATGGAAACAAAATAAGTCTTACCCACAAAGAAGTCGCGCTTTTTCTAGGCGACGAGCTCAAAAATTTCAATAAAAACGCCGCAAAACCATACAACTTAGAAAAAGAATACGCAAAAACAAAAAACAATCATCAGACGATGGTCTGGATTCTTCTTGCGTTCTGCTTTGCTTTTGTTGGAATCGGAACTTTTATCGCGGCAAAGGCAGTTTCATCATCGAACGAGAAGATTTCGGTGAATATCGACACTTTCAACGACTTGAATCTAAAAGAGCTTTTGAGCATGCTCGGAAACTCGCAGAATCTTTATGACGAAGCTGTGCGCGCAAAAGAAAACCTTGAAGAAGAGCTTCAAAACGCGCTTGTTTCTGCGGAACGCAAACTTGAAAACGACAATTTCACTCTCAAGGCAATTTCATTCTACACAAAAAAATCCGAGATTGAAGAAAAACAGAGGAAAATCAACGATGATTTTAGCCAGGCTGTAAACGCGGCGCACGAAAAGTACGATCCGCAGATAAAAAAGGCGGAAGATTCCATCAAAAAATACAAGAGCCAGGTTGACGGATTTGATTCAACGATGGTCGCCCAGGCGAAAATGGCGGAAGGCTCTCTCGATTCTCAAAAGCAGCTCAACGACATAAAACTAAGCAGGCAAGTTGAAAAAACACAAAGGCAGATAAAACGTCTGCGCGACGAGCTTTCACAAGAGCAAATCCGCTCAAAGGAAGAAATGCAGCAGGCAGTTGACCAGGTTCAGGAAACTTACCAGTCACAAATTGCATTTTTGGTACGCTCGCACAACGATTTTCTTGAAAAGCTGATCGCCCGCGGCGGCGGAGACGGAATTGTAAAAAACGCTGATGACAAATCAAAAATCAGAATTTATATTTCAGAGACAAAAATCAGCAAAATCCGGGAAAATCCTGAAATAAAATGCATTGTCGGCTCAAACAAGGCAGAATTCAGCATTGCCGAAGAAAACGGCGGAGATTTTTTCGCGGTAAACCCGATGGTTTTTCCACCGATTCCCGCTGTAGATAATAAGCTCGAAAACAAAGATCCATCTCAGGGAAACAGTTCTCAAAATGCGGCGGAAATTCAATCTGCCAGCCTTTCGCCGCTTCCGGCAGATCCAAATACGATTTCCGCGTTTGCAGGAGACAAAATCGAATTTATAGTTCCTTTAAAGACAGAACACAAACAAGGTCCGTAAATTTTGACGGTTGCAACAATATTTTTTTATCTTTATTATTGTGGGAATCTGCAAAAATCCTCAATAAACGGCAAGCATATCATTCTATCGCGGGCCGTTCTTGTCTTAACCAATAAGGAATTTTTATGGAAACAGCAAATACAAAATTTTCTCCCGCGGTCGTTCCTGTCCGAATAGGAATTGACGTCGGATCAACAACAGTAAAGGTAGTTTGCCTTGATGAGCACAACAAAATGCTTTACGGAGACTACCAGAGGCACAGAGCAGACATCAGAAACACAATTATTTCTGTTGTCACAAAGGCTTTAAACGAGATTGTGTCAAAACTTCCGCTTGGCCCAAAGCATACAGTTTCAGCAAAAGTCACAGGTTCAGGCGGGCTTTCAGTCTCGCACTGGCTTAACATTCCGTTTATTCAGGAAGTTGTGGCCGCGACAACCGCAGTCAGAAAACTTATTCCGCAGACTGACGTTGTGATTGAGCTTGGCGGTGAAGATGCAAAAATCACATATTTCACCGACGGCGTTGAACAGAGAATGAACGGAACTTGCGCCGGCGGAACGGGTGCGTTTATCGATCAGATGGCGGCTCTTCTTGAAACAGACGCTCCAGGGCTGAACGAGCTTGCAAAAGGAAAACAGCAGATTTATCCGATTGCGGCGCGCTGCGGTGTTTTTGCAAAAACAGATGTTCAGCCGCTTATAAACGAAGGCGCGCGCAGAGAAGACATAGCCGCCTCAATCTTTCAGGCGGTTGTAAACCAGACAATTTCAGGACTCGCCTGCGGAAAACCAATCCGCGGAAATGTCGCTTTTCTTGGCGGTCCTCTCCACTTTTTGGATCAGCTCAGAGAAAGATTCGTTGAGACTTTAAAGCTTACGCCGGAAGAGACAATCGTTCCTGAAAATTCGCAGCTTTTTGTTGCCGCGGGCTCGGCTTTCTCGGCGGAAACAGTCTGCAAACCGCTTTCCAACGAAATGCCAAAATCATTCCCGACCATCGAACAGTTCAAAAACAGCCTTAAAAATCTTGAAGGCGCGGAAATGAATGAAGTTCAGCGGCTTCCGCCTCTATTTAAGGATGAGGAAGATTTGAGAATTTTCCGCGAGCGCCACGCGAAGAACAAGGCAAAGCGAGCGAATCTCAACGAGCAGGAAGGGCCTCTTTTCTTGGGACTTGATGCGGGCTCCACAACAACGAAAGCAGTTCTCGTGAACAAAAAAGGCGAGATTCTATGGGATTTTTATGATGTGAATGCAGGAAATCCTGTTGAGCTGGCAGTAAAAGTTCTTAAAAATTTGTACAAGATTCTTCCAGACAACTGCTATATTGCGCGCTCTGTTTCGACAGGCTACGGCGAGGCTCTCTTCCAGGCGGCGCTCGGCGTTGACGCTGGCGAAGTCGAGACAATAACGCATTACCGCGCAGCAGAATTTTTTGTTCCGGGTGTTGAGTTCTTGCTCGACATCGGCGGCCAGGACATGAAATGCCTGCGGATGAAAGACGGAGCAATCACATCCATTCAGCTAAACGAGGCTTGCTCGGCAGGCTGCGGCTCATTCCTTTCAAATTTCGCAAATTCAATGAACCAGGACATCAAAGAATTCGCGCAGGAAGCGCTGCTTGCAAAAAAGCCGGTTGATTTAGGCTCACGCTGCACAGTATTTATGAACAGCCGTGTAAAGCAGGCTCAAAAAGAAGGCGCGACACTTCCAGACATCTCTGCAGGACTTTCATATTCTGTAATCAAAAACGCGCTCTTCAAGGTGATCAAACTCAGAAGCGCAAGCGAGATTGGAAAGAAAGTCGTTGTTCAAGGCGGAACTTTCTATAACGACGCTGTTTTGCGCGCATTCGAAAAAATCGCGGAAGTTGAAGTCTACCGTCCGGATGTTGCAGGTCTCATGGGAGCTTACGGCTCTGCATTGATTGCGTACGACCAGTGGTGTGATCTTACAGCTCCAAAGCCGGGCCAGGAAAAAGGCTGGGTTCCGCCGAAAGTTGTCTCTAATATTGCGACTCTTGAGCAGCTTGAAACTTTCAAGGTTGAGCTTGAGCTTACACGCTGCGGCGGCTGCCAGAACAATTGTCTCCTTACAATCAACACGTTCTCGGCGGGCGGACAAAAACGCCAGTTCATCACTGGAAACCGTTGTGAAAAAGGTCTTGAACTGCACAAGCTAAAGGACACAGAAACTGTAGATGGCTCAAATAAGCAAAATACAAAGGTTGAGGAATCTCCGTTTGAGCTTCCAAATCTCTTTGACTGGAAATACAAGCGTCTTTTCAACCATTACATTCCGTTAAGGCCAGAAGATGCGCCGATGGGTTCTGTGGGAATTCCTCGTGTTTTGAACATGTACGAAAACTATCCGATGTGGTTCACAGTTTTCACAAAGCTCGGCTTCCAGGTAAAGCTCAGCCCGCGTTCAAGCCACATGATTTACGAGCGCGGAATTGACTCTATTCCGTCTGAATCAGTTTGCTACCCTGCAAAAATCAGCCATGGACATATGGAATCGCTCATAAAGATGGGCTGCAAATTCATTTTCTATCCATGCATTCCTTATGAAAAACAGGAAGATCCAGGAGCAGGAAACCATTACAACTGCCCGGTCGTAACAAGCTATCCAGAAGTCCTGAAGCACAATCTTGACAGTATTGCAGATTCTTCAGAATTGAATTTTATGAATCCGTTCCTTCCGATTTACGACTTGCAGCGTCTCTGTGAAAGATTCTACGAGGAGATTCACAAATCGTTCCCGAGCCTTTCAAAAGAGAAAGTTTTCGAAGCCGTCAACGAGGGCTGGAAAGAGCAGGAGAATTTCAAGAAAGAAGTTCAGCAGGCAGGAGAAGAAGCGCTTGAGCAGCTTGTTGTAACAGGCGGAAACGGAATCGTTCTCGCAGGCCGTCCTTATCATCTTGATCCGGAAATCAACCACGGTATTCCAGAAATGATTCACGGGCTTGGACTGGCGGTCTTTACAGAAGATTCAGTAGCTCATCTTGGGGCAATCGAGCGTCCTCTCAGAATCATTGACCAGTGGGTTTACCATAACAGGCTTTACCGTGCGGCGAATTTCGTGGCGGGAATGCCAAATCTTGAGCTTGTTCAGCTTACATCGTTCGGCTGCGGTCTCGATG
>CAVDRA010000087.1:0-6580 GCA_963611155.1 bacterium
CCGCAAAGACACTCTGGTTTTTGTATATCGGATTTACGGCGGCAGAGCTTATAACGCTTAAAATTGCCGGAGTAAGCTTTTTTGACTCGGTCTGCCTTGCGTTCTCAACGCTTGGAACCGGCGGATTTTCAGTCTTGAATTCAAGCGTGGCAGGTTACAATTCTTCAGCAGTCGAAATTATCTGCACGGTTTTCATGTTTATCGCGGGCGTGAATTTCAGCCTTTACTATTATCTTGTCTCGGGAAAATTCGATGAAATCAGAAAGAATTCCGAGTTAAAAGCGTACATCTCGATTTTTGCTGTCTGTGCAGTTATGATTGCGATTTTTCTTCTTCCAAACTGCAAAAACATCTCAAAAGCGCTGCGTCTTTCGGCTTTTCAGGCCGCCTCGGTAATGACAACGACAGGATTTTATTCCGCGGATTATATGGCGTGGCCAAGCACAGCGCAGTTTTTTCTATTTTCGCTTTTGCTTGTCGGCGGCTCTTCAGGCTCAACCGCAGGAGGATTCAAGGTTATCAGATGGGTAATTTTGCAGAAGCAAGCACGCAATGAGATGATGAGAATGCTGCATCCTCACGGGCTTTTCAGCATTTCAGTTGACGGCAGACCAGACAGAAAAGATTTGGTATTCAACGTTGCGGCATTCACATTTGTTTATTTTTCGCTTGTTCTTGTCTCGACTTTCATCTGCACGGCTTTCAATCTTGATTTATACACAGGATTCACCGCAAGCCTTTCAATGATTGCAAACACCGGTGTCACTTTCGGCACAATCGGCGCGACCGGAAGCTATGCGGCTCTTCACCCGGCTTTAAAGCTCTGGTTCTGCTTCGTTATGATTGCAGGCCGCCTTGAGCTTTACAACCTGATTATCTTTATATTTCCCGAATACTGGAGAAAATAAAAGCCGCTTCCTCCCAGACAGATTAAAAGGCAAGATTTGGGTTTTCAGAACCAGCCGAATCTTCCGCCAACCCAGTGCGCGTTTTCTGTTATGAACGGCTCTGACACAAAATCAACTTTTCCGTCAACTCCGTCTGCCTCACACGAGAATATAACCTTTCCTCGTCTGCCGTCTCCTGAAAAACTCATCCTTAAGACAACAGATTTCACGCTTTCCGAAAGCTTCGCCTCAAAAACGACTCTTTCCTCTCTTGTTTCGTCGCCTTTTTCGCTTCCAGACGACACAATCTGCGAAAGATAAAAACCATCAGACTTGCCGGCGTCGCCAAAACGTTTTTCAATTTCCAGCGCGGAATATTCGTTTCCAAGAAAAATTATTCCGTGCCGCTCGAGGCAATTTTCATCATTAAAATCTCCGATAAAAATCTCTTTTCCGTAAGAAAAACTTTTTTCAGTGATTTTTTTCGTGCAGACATATGGATTCAGCCAAAGAGTTCCGTCACCGTATTCTCTTTTTAGATTTGAACATGAACCGGATTCAAGAAAATCCACGCCTGCGTTTCCGCTGAACTGAAATTCAGATATTGTGTTTCCGCTTTCGTCTCTAAAAGAATTCAAGCTAGATGTTTCTTCATTGTCATACGGAACAAAATATTCCTCGAGAGGCTCGCCCGCTTCTTTTATACCAGATGATTTTGTTCTTTCTGCTTTTTCAGGAAAATTCTGTCCGCACGAGCTGTCACCGTCATTTGAATTTTCATTTTCCTGCTTTTTTACAGCCGCGTTTCCTAAAAAAGGCCAGCCGTTCTGCCATTTTACAGGCTGCAAATGAGTTATCCGCCCGAAAATTCCCGCGTCCTGAAAATGAAGAAAATATCCGCTTCCATCCTGAGTTTCAACGAATCCGCCTTGATGAGGCCCGTTGATTTTTGTTTTTCCCTGGGCAAGCACAATTTTCTCATCATAACCGCCGAAAATATTTCTGCTTCTCAAAACAGTCTGCCAGCCATACGTGACTCCACCTGCCGGAGCGAAAATATAATAGAACCCGTTCCGCTTGTAAATTTTCGGCCCCTCAATAGTCGGCTGAGTTTTCGTTCCGTCAAAAATAATCCGGTCGTCAGTCTTCGCCTTAAGATTCTCGTCCAGCTCCAAAATTCCAAGCTTAGAATTAAATCCGATTCTGCTCTTCGCATATCCGTGAACAACATAGATTTTTCCGTCGTCGTCCCAAAGCGGGCAAGGATCAATAAAGCCTTTTCCGCTCCAGACGCAGTTCCAGGCGCTCCAGTTGCCACGAAAATTTTCCGCATGAGTTTCAAAGATTCCCTCATCCGGAGTCGCAAAGAAAATATAAAAAAGCCCGTCATGAAAACGCAGTGAGGGCGCCCAAATTCCTTTTGCATTTTGAACTTCGTCATAGCCTGGAATTTCAATTTTTTTGGCGGCATAACCCACAAGATTCCAGTCAACGAGATTTTTAGATTCCAAAAGAGGAAGCCCCGGAACAAAATTAAAGCTCGAGGCAGTCAGATAAAAAGTGTCTCCAACACGGATTACATCAGGATCAGAATAATCACAAAGCAGAACAGGATTTTTATATTTTTTCATAATGAAATTTTCGTTTCAAAAACAAGCTAGAAAACAGAAAAAAGATTTGAATAAAAATAAGTAAAATGAAAAATACAAGCGGCTTTTGACTTTTGTTTTTAGCAAAGATCAAAACCCGCCTGTAAATCAAACGGCATTTTCGTTTTTAGTCCCGAACATGCCAATCACGAAATGATAAAACCGGCTCTTAGGCAAGCCGGCTTAGCCAGCATTCCGATAAGTTTTTGGCCGTTAGCGCAGCCCTATTTTCCGATGTACGCAAGAGCTGTGTCTGCGGAAATTTTTCCGAATACACAAATATCTGCAACAGCGTTTCCGCCAAGACGGTTTCCGCCATGAACTCCGCCAGTAACCTCGCCAGCAGCGAACATTCCAGGAACCACGTTTCCGTTGTTGTCGATAACTTCTGTTTTTGTATTGATTTTGATTCCGCCCATTGTGTGATGAACAGCAGGTTCGACTTCGATTGCATAGAATGGAGCCTCAGCAATTCCACGGTCCATAGAAGCAACGTTTCGTCCAAATTCCGCATCGTATTTTTCAGAAACATATCCGTTGTAAGTCTTGAGAGACTCCTCAAGAGCATCAGCTGGCATCCCAAGCTTTTGAGCAAGCTCAATAACAGAAGAAGCCTGAGTTGTCAATCCCTGCTTGATATAACCGTCAATAGCTTTCAAAGATTTGCGGACTTCCTCGCCGAACACGAGATAAGCTGTTTTTCCTGTCTGCGCAAGAATGTCAGCAGAAACAACATCGCGTGTGAGCATTTCATTGCAGAAGCGTTTTCCCTCACGGTTTATAAGAATTGCTCCGTTTCCGCGAACTGCTTCCGTAATCATAACTGCCTTTTCAGGAACTACTGTAGGATGAGTCTGAATCTGATTCATCTGAATGAGAGCAACATCAAAAGGCTCAACCAAAGCCAAAGCGTCTCCTGTAGCTCCTTTGTGGTTTGTCGTACCGAAACCGGCAAGCTCCGGCTTGTATTTCACAACCATCTCAGAATTAGCTCCGAATCCGCCAGTTGCGATGATTACAGCTTTCGCGTTGATTTTGTAGGATTTTCCCTGAGCCTCGACTTTTACACCCGAAGCCCCGCCGTCTTTTCCTTTAAGAATTTCAACAACTTTGCTATTCAAGCGAATGTCAGCTCCCTGATTCTGCGCAGCCTTATACAAGAGAGGAACAAGATGAGCTCCGATTGGCGAGCCTCCTTTTGGACGATGGATTCTCTTGTTTGTTGCTCCGCCGAAAATTCCTACATCAGAAAGATCCGCTCCGACAATTGGAGACTGAAGCCATTCTACGATCGCAGCTGAATTGTCAACCAAAGTGTGAACCAAGTCTGGATCGTTAAGATTGTATCCGCCCTTCATTGTGTCATTAAAGAAAGTTTCCTTGTCATCTTTTATTCCAAGACGCTCCTGCTCCTTTGTGTACGAAGCGTTGATGCCGCCAGTTGAATAGTTTGTATTTCCTCCGACGATATTCATTTTTTCAAGGACAATGACTTTCGCACCTTTATTCGCAGCTTCAGTCGCAGCAGTCAAACCAGCGCCGCCCGCTCCAATAACAACAATGTCTGCTGACTCGGCGCCGCAAGAAACAAGACCTGCTCCAAGAGCCAAAGCAGCAAATCCGAAGCAAGCTTTTGCCACAAAAGTTTTAATATTCATGAATTACCTCCTTTTGATATTCATGTGAAAAACTATTTCCTAATTTTTGATTATTGCTGGACAGCCTGATCAACAAGAGCCTGAAGACCTTCTTTCATTGCGGTTGATGTTATAGTCGCGCCGCTGACCGCATCGATTTTTTCTAGCGGCTTTCCGCCGACAAACAAGTTTATGATTTTTTCCTCCGCAGGCTGCGCAAAGAACGACTCCTCTTGCGAAAGGACATTCACCGCGAAAGGCTTTCCTTTTGAAACGACCATCTCAAGCTCGATAGGAGCGTTTCTTCCCTGAACGGTAACATTGTAAGTTCCGTCTTTGTACTGAATTTTAGGCGAAGAAGTTTTTCCGACAATGCAGAATGCTGAAACACCGATGAAAACAACAGTCGCAATCACTGCTGTCTTTGAAATCTTCATAGAGCGAATCCTCCAAACAATCTTTGGTAGTATTTTATCACAACAAATATAAATATTGAAAGCAAAATTGCGTTTGCGAAATTTTAGGTTCCGCAGGCTTAACCGCCGCTCTTCAGCTTTTTTAGGCGGCGCGCTGAAGAAAATGCTACGCCCGATAGAAGCGGCGGCGAAGCCGTTGCAAAGCAACGGAGCGAAAGCGGAGCCGCGGATAGCGGGGCATGTTTTTTATGAGCAGGCGCCTTTAGAAAAACACCGGCTGCTCAAGAAAATGTCCGTTCGTTTATTTTTGATTTTTTTCTGCGGGAACATGAGGAAATCAGCGTGATTTTTGCCTAATTTTTTGCGGCCTTTCGTTTTTGGACGGTTTTTAAGCAGAAATCACGAGGAATTCAGGGCAAAATCATAAATCCTAAAAAAAATAAATATTTTTCTAAAGTCATTTTTCTAAAAACCGAAATTATTTATGTAGGGTACAAAAAAAAGCCCAAGAACAACAGGTTCAGAAAGATCTTAAAGCCTGTCGTTATTTAACCAAAATTCTTACAAGGAGATATTGTATGGTTATCAATCACAACATGAGTGCAATGTTTGCACAGAGACAGGGCGGAATTACAGAACTCAGCCAGTCAAAAAACATGGAAAAGCTTTCATCTGGCATGAAAATCAACCGCGCTGGCGATGATGCTTCTGGACTTGCTGTTTCTGAAAAAATGCGCGCACAGATCCGTGGCATGAACAAAGCTTCTGAGAACGCTCAGAACGCAATTTCTTTCATCCAGACAACAGAGGGATACCTCCAGGAAACAACTGACATCGTTCAGAGAATCCGCGAGCTTGCAGTTCAGTCATCAAACGGAATCTACACAGACGAAGACAGAATGCAGATTCAGGTTGAGGTTTCTTCACTCATCGCTGAGGTTGATAGAGTAGCTTCACAGGCTCAGTTCAACGGAATGAATATGCTCACAGGACGCTTCGCTCGTTCTACTGGAGAAAACACAGTTACTGCTTCTATGTGGTTCCACGTTGGAGCAAACATGGATCAGAGAATCCAGGCATACATCGGAACGATGACAGCAAGCGCTCTCGGATTGCGCAATGTTGGAAACGAAGAGATTATGTCTCTCGGAGATCCAGATTCAGCTAACCGCGCAATCGGAACTTTGGACGAAGCTTTGAAAAAGATCAACAAGCAGAGAGCTGACCTTGGTGCTTACCAGAACCGCCTCGAAAAGACAGTTGTCGGCTTGAACGTTGGAGCAGAAAACCTCCAGGCTTCTGAGTCTCGCATCCGCGATACAGACATGGCTAAAGAAATGGTCGACTTCACAAAGAATCAGGTTCTTTCTCAGGCTGGAACAGCAATGCTCGCTCAGGCAAACCAGAGCTCACAGAACGTTCTTTCACTTATCCGCTAGTCTTAGCCGCGTAAGCTGACAGAATAAAATTATTGAAGACCGCTTCCAAATCGGAGGCGGTTTTTTTATCTAAGGCAAAAAAATTATATTTTACAGTTTCTTTTTCCAGCCCGGCATATTTTCTTCAGCTTGCAACGCCTGCAAGAAAAAAATCGTTATCCCAAATACCCCATAGAATCAAGAATCAACGAACTTGCGACTGTCGCCGCGGTTTCTGTGCGGAGAATTCTTGTTCCCATGCTGCAAAGCGTAAATCCAGACGATTCAAGCATATCTCGCTCTTTTTCAGTCCAGCCGCGCTCGCTTCCGATTGCGGCAACAACATTCAGCGCGCTTTCATGAGCCAGAAAATCATGCAGGCTTTTTTTTGCGCGGCGGTTGTCCAGCGCGATTTTCGAGCATGCCAGCCATTTTTCAAAACCGGAATCTTCAGATTTCAAAGACTCAAGCGTTTCATCAAGGCTATCGTAAAAAAGAAGCTCGGGAACGTGTGTAGAAGCCGCCTGCGCAGTTCCGTCTGCGGAACTGGCGGATTTTTAAGCAGCTGGATAA
>CAVDRA010000088.1:0-6572 GCA_963611155.1 bacterium
ATATATCAGGAGAGTCTCGAAGATAAAGCAGGAAAATGCTCTCAAGGAAATAAAGGCGCGTGGCGTTAAAATTACGGAAGTAGAAGATAAATCTTTGTGGAAAGAAATTTTTAGGGATGTCACTTTTGAGTACGTCCAGGATTATATCCCGCTTTACAACGAAATTCTGAGCCTTTAGAAAATTTGCTGCCACTAAAATCATAAAAAAGCCGCTGAAACAAATTTCTTGACAAGTCCTGGTTGCCTAGACAGTTTCGGCGGCCTTAAACACGAGTATAGCTTTTCTAGTGCCTTAGAAAAAAAGCGCTTGTCCAAAAAACAGCAGACAAGCTTTTTTGCGTTATCAGCAGCCAGATTTTACTGTGTTTATCGAGTCGATTATTGAATCAATGTTTTTGATGATTGATCGCGCAATATCCGGCTTGTTCATTGTGTAGATGTGAATTCCGCGCACGCCGTTTGAAATCAGATCGATAATCTGGTCGGTCGCATATGCGATTCCCGCCTGCATCATCGCGTCTGGCGAGTCGCGGAAACGGTCGCAAATTGAAAGCAGCTTTCTTGGAATATAGGCATTTGACAAGTCTACCATTCTGCTTACCTGATTCGCATTTGTGATCGGCATGATTCCCGCTAAGACCGGCACATGAATGCCTGCGGACTGAAGCCTGTACAAGAATGAATAGAGCATGTCATTGTCAAAAAACATCTGGGTTGTCAGAAAATCTACGCCTGCGTCAACTTTAAATTTTAGATTTTCAATGTCGCAGTCTCGGTTTTTGCTTTCCGGGTGTCCTTCAGGATAGCATGCTCCGCCTACACAAAATCCGTTTTCTTTCAGAAGCCTTGTCAAGTCTGAGGCATGAAGAAATCCGCTTGGAAAGAGATTTTCGTTTTCCAGGCTGTCTTTTGGCTTGTCTCCGCGCAGGGCAAGAACATTCTCGATTTTCTTTGATTTTAGCTCTGTGAGCGCGTTTTCAAGCTGCTCCTTTGTGGAGCGCACGCAAGTGAGATGCGCTAAAGCTGTTGTTCCTGTTTCTTCGATTGCGGAGGCTAGAGCAGCCGTGCTTGTCTGTGTCGAGCCGCCGGCTCCGTATGTAATGCTTATGAAGTCTGGATGAAGCGAGGCTAGCTCCACTGCCGTGTTTCTTACAGAATCAAAGCCTTCTGCTTTTTTGGGAGGAAATATCTCAAGGGAAATTGTAACTTTTTTTGAATTAAGCTTGTCGATTATTTTCATAGGTCAGAGAAGTTTATCAGAAAACGGGAAATTAAGGAAATGGCTTATTTTCGAAGTGATTTTTGTGATGAAGCACGGTTTTTACTTCCTGAAAATTCATTTTATGAAACTGCGTTCATTGTCGCGCCAAGTTCTTTTCTTTGTTTTTTCGCCCGGTTTTTAAAAAAACAGAAATGACAGGCTTGAAAAAACATTTTTTAAGTCTGCCATTTCACAGAAAATCAGAAATCCTTGTTTTCGTTCAACTTTCTGATTTTCGACTCATCGAGCTTTATAAAAATATTTTTCTCGTTTGACGGAAGAACAAGACCCTTTGGCCCGTTTTTAGCGCGTCTTAAATGCTTCACTTGTGTGTAATATAAATCAGCGCTGCCGTTTTTCCGGGCTTTCGAGTAGTAAACCGCAAGGTTTCCGGCATAGATCATAATTTCAAGCGGAACGGTTTTTCCAGGACGGTTTTTTACAAAGACATATCCGCCTGAATAATCACGCACATGAAACCACATATCTTGCCCTTTCACATAATGTCGCAAAAGCTCATCATTTTCATTCGCGTCCCGGCCAACAAGAATATTCCAGCCGTCGATTTCAAAATCAAGCCCGGGATGCGCCTTTTTCTCCTGCTGTTTCGGCTTTTGCGCTTTTCTTAGAATCTGTTCCAGCTTGATTGGATTTTTCTCCGCAATCAGCTTTTCGTATTCTCTGTCGAGAGATTCAATCGCCTTTTTTGCGTCTGAAATATCAAGCTCCAGGTCTGAAAGCCCGTTTGTCTGTTTTTTGTAAATCTCGTAATAATTGGCCGCGTTTTCCTGCGCCGACTTTTTCGGGTCAATTCTGATTCTGACCTTGTTGCCGTTTTCATAGTCTTCACATTCAAGAAAATTTGAATTTTCTGCCGGATCTTTTTTGAGCAAATTGGCAAACGCAAGAATCAAATCGCCTTGATGCTTGTACTGCGCCGCGTTCAGAAACGACTTCTTTTTTTCCTCGAGGCGCTCGAGAGCGGCCTGCTGACGGCTTTTGTGGGCGTTGTGCCATTTTTCCGCCTGCTCTAGAAGGGATTCAAGCGACGAGACTGCCGCATTTTGCGAATAAAACAAATCAACTTTCTGATTGAATGAGAGTTTTTTTTCATGCCCTTTAAGCTCCGCAGAATTTTCCGTCTCTTCAAAAATTCTGACAGGAAATTTTTTTTCAAGATTTTCGATTTCTTGCTCTGAAAGCTTTTTTTCTTCCGGAATTTGAAATTTTTCGCCCTTCATTTCACCTTTTGCGGGGCGGCGGTAGAAACTGTCCAGAATTTCATCGTTTTCTCCGCAAAGAAAAATGTTTGCCGCGTTTGACCAGAGCCTTATGTAAAGCGTGTAGAACTCGTCATCTTCGTTCTGGTTTGATTTTGATTTTTTCGCGGAATGTCTTTGCGCCTGAGGCATTACATAGATTGCTCCGGCCCGCTCTAGTGTGATTTTTATGATTCTCTGCTTTGAAATCTGCTCCGCCGACTTTATCCTTGCGCCCTTTATTTTTGATTTCAGCATTTCGTTGAAACGCAGCGGTTTTTCGTTTTTCGTGATTTTCCGCCTTGTCTCGTTGATTCTGCATGAGCCTGCCTCAAGCGATATAAATACTGTCTTTGCGTTTCCAGGCTTGAAAGTGTAAAGCGCAAGAGAGTTGAAATTCGGCTGCACGACATCTTGCACAAAGCAGCCTGCTAAATCGAGTTCAGAAAGAATAATGTCTATTTCGTTGCAGTTCAGTGACATTCTGTTTCCTTTTTTTGTAAATTTGCTCTGCTGATTCTAAGGCAGCTTCAGAATTGCGTTGTCAATTTATCTTTTTGGTTTTGGAGAATTCTGATTTTATTATCGCAGAATTTATTGGAATATTTAATAGCCTTGGATTTTTTGATATTATTAGTTGTTATGAAAAGATTATTTTTGACAGCCGTTCTTTTTCTTGCGTCTGTTTCTGTTTTTGCGTTTTCTGATTTTTCGGATTCTACCTTAAGCGTCGGAATTGCTTTTCCTTACCTGAAGCATGATTATAAAATCAGCGGTCAGGATTCGGTGACTCTTTTTGGAACTGGAATCGATTTGAACTACCGCCATCAGAACGAAGGATATACATACGGGCTTTTTTTTGATTCTAATGTTTTTTTCCCGGCTTACAGGACTGTGAATGTTTCAGAATCAGAATCTGTCACAAAGAATTTTTCTGAGTATGACTATTTTTTTGGAGTTGACGCTCTGGCCGGCGTTTACAAGGTGATTTTCAGCTCGGACGGCTGTGTTGTTCCTGTGGGAATCGGCTTCCATTTAGACGGATACACAAGCAAGATTTCAGAAAGCGGTTATTCATCAAAAGAAAGCGTCTATACGCTTGGACTCGGGGCATGGGCTAATTACGAGGTGAATGTAAGCGACAGGTTCGGAGTTTTTGCGGGAATAAAAGTGATCTATGATTTTTACTGCAGAATGAGCGCGACTGGAAATTACAGCGGAAGCTCTTCAGGAAACTGCAAGGCGCTGACCGTTGTTCCGTCTGTCGGCGTGGCGTTCCATCTCTGAAATCCCTGTTTTTTGATTTTTATTTTGCGGCAGAAAGCAGAGGTTTGAAGAATCATGTTTTTAAATATTGGCGGAGATTTTTCAGTTCTGTTTTTCAGCATAAAAAAGCCGGCGACGCAATTTTTTTTTGCTTTCGCCGGCTTTTTTTCGTTTTGATTTATTTTGAGGCGTGCGCTGTAAAACGTGTTTTTTCAATCGCTTTCTGAAGAATGGCAAGCTCGCTTTGTGTGAGCGAGTATCCATGTTTTTCCTGCTTTGAAGAATCGTATTTTTCTTCTCGGCCGTCTGCGAACCTTATTCTTGTGTTGAATTCCCGCCAGCCTGAAAGAGCGCTGCCTTTTTCTGGCCAGACTTTTTTTGTTCCGTTTTCGTCTGTCCAAAGCGCTTCGTCATATTCTGGCGAAACTGTGCAGTTTACGAGAGCGACTGAATCCCACCGGTCAACGCTTTTTGCGCTTCCTGTTCCCTGTGAGCGGCCTACAAAGATTTTTCCGGTATTTCCTCTGCTTTCTGCCGTGAAGCTGCAGTTTATGAAGATGAATCCCGGACGGGCATTGTAGGCCCGGCTTTGAAGAACATAGGCCATTCTGTCGTTTCCGCGGTTATCTTTTATTGTGTGAAGATGGCAGTTGTCGAAAATCGAAGTGTCGCAATATCCCCAGATGTAGTCAACGTCGCCTTCAACATAGCAGTTCTTGAAATGCGAAAATCCCCGGACATGGATTGTGTCCTGTCTGCTCAAGAAGCGCATGTTCTCGGCATACAGGAATCCTGTGTCGTTATACCAGCAGATTGTCTCCGCCTGGTTTCCGAGCGATGAGTTGTCAAGGTATTTTATATGTGTGTTTTCAATTGTGAATCCTTCAAGCGTGACTTTCGTGCAGTTCATTCCGAATGTGATAAGAGCGCGGTTTTCTGTGTCCTTGTGGAACGATTCGCAGTTCTCGCCTCTTAACGCGCATTTCTCAGGATTCATAGACTCGCTCGAAATTGAAAGAGGATTTGGCAAATCATAGAAAATCCGCTCGCGGTCAAGGCTTTTATGCTCGCCGTCATCAAGAACAATCTCGATTTTTTCCGAGCCGGGAATATTTTTTTCCGCCAGAAGATTTTTGAGAGACTTGATTTTTTCTCCGAGCGAATCGTTTTGGGTGATTTTGATTTTCATCAGTATTCAGTTCCGTTCACTGTGATTTTTATCTTGTTTGCTCCAGCTTCTGACACAACAGAATCCTTCAGCGTTTTTGCATCTGCAAGCGTGTATTCATAAGGAATTTTGAAAACTGGTGTTGAGGAAAGATGCGCCTTGGCGCTGTTCACTTTGTTTACCTTGTCGAAGCTTGTTGTTGAGTCGGTGATTTCCTTTGAGTTTCCTGAGAAGTAAACTTTTGAGAATGTTTTGTCTCCCTCGTTTGACTTGTCGTAATACTTTAGAACCGTTCCATGTGTTTTTCCGATGAAGTTGTTTTCGATGATGTAAAGAGAGCCGTATCCAGGTCCGAAAATCATGCCGCCGTTCTTTTCAACGCCGATGTCGTCGTAGACATTGTTGTAAATGTGCATCTGGCAGCCTCTTGCGCGTGGAAGGCGCTGAACAACTTTGTGGAAGTAGTTGTGGTGAAGAGAAATCTGTCTGTCTTCTGCTTTCGAGTAGCTGTCTCCTGGAGCGATGAGCATTACTTTGTCATGGTTTGTGAATTCGCAGTAAGAGACTGTTATGTTTTTTCCGGCTTTTATGTCGAACTGTCCGTCATGGTTGAAATTTCGCTCAAGGTCGGAGCATGTTCCGTCTGAGAAAGTGCAGTGGTCAACCCAGACATCGCTTGTGATTGGCATTGAATCCTTATATTCGATTACGAGAGCGTCGATGCTTGCTTTCTTGTTCTTGTATTTTTCCATTTTTGTGTTGTATTCAGTTGAGCCGTGCGCATCCCAGAATGTAATGTTTCTGATAACGATGTTTTTTGAGCCGGCAGGAATTGTGATTCCTCCGAATTTGATTGTCGCGTTGTTTGTTCCGATAAGTGTCTTGTTGCTTGTCAGAAGATATTTGATGTCGTCATGAACGCGCGCTCCGCTTGTCTTGTCGAAAGCGTCAAAATAAGAATGATCCCTGTCGGTTACTTTTCCGTCGCTCAGATCGATTTCTCCGCTAAGAACGATAAATGTCTGGCCGCTTTTTCCGATTGCGTTTGTGAAAGCCTTGCGCTTGCTTATCGGGTCAGGATAAGCCACATCGTCAATTATTATTTTTTTTGACTCGTCCGCATATGAAAGATTTCCGGCGTCGGCCCAGCCGTTTGTAATGATTTTTTCCTTTGGAGATGCGGCAAACGCAAATCCAAAAGCCGATAAAGCCATAATTGTCTTGGTAATGATTTTTTTCATTAGAGCCCTCGTAAAAAGTAAAAGTTTATTTTAAAACGTTATTAATTAAATAAAAAAGACTGCCTTGATTTTCAGGCAGCCTCGGATTTTATGATTTTTTTGCGAGTTCTACAATCCACTTCGCGGTGGCTTCAATTCCGACAGATGAGCTGTCGATCATCATGTCGTAATTTTTCCGGTCTCCCCAAGTGTTTTCTGTGAATGTGTTGTAATGGTTCGCGCGGTGCTTGTTCACAGTTGTAATCTGCTTTTTCGCATCTCCCTCTGACTCATGATAGATTTCCGCGACACGCTTGATTTCCGCGTCGCAGTCAGCATATATGAAAACGTTAAGCAAATCTTCTTTTTTGATTTCATCAGAATTGGAAAGAATATAG
>CAVDRA010000089.1:0-6506 GCA_963611155.1 bacterium
GGAAAGAATATAGTCTGCGCAGCGTCCGACGATTACGCAAGGCTTTTTTGCAATGTCGAGAATGACTTTCCTTTCCGCATTGAAAACCTGATCAGCAAGCGGGAGATTCTGCTGTCCGACCGGCTGTCCCGCAGTTCCGGTTGTTCCGGCATAGCTTGTTCCAAGAAGAAGATTGTAAAGCCATCCAGAAGACAAGTTTTGCTCGGTTTTTTTGATAAAGTCCGCGCTGAGACCGCTTTCTTTTGCAGCCATGTCGATGATTTCCTTGTCGTAAAAAGTGTATCCGAGCTGGTCAGCGACCATTTTTGCGATAAGGCGTCCTCCAGATCCGTACTCGCGGCTGATTGTGATTATTTTTTTCATGATGTTCCTCCAATTAAAAAATCTGATTTGTTTCAGGTAAATTTTTATTACATCTTCTGATGCAAAAATACAAAAACGTCCGTGCGGCTTATTTTTTATGCGCCGGGGATTTCGCAGTTGCGCTCTGCTTGGCTTCGCCAATGCGCGCCTTATTTCTTCGCTTTGGAATAAAGCTGTAACAGCTTTCTGCGCATCTCGTTCATGGAGATTATATCACACATTTTTTTCGATGATAACTAAATTTCTTTCGCGCTCTTCGCCTTCGGCTGTATTTTCCGTCAAAAAAGGGACTTTTAGCGGCAAAATTTCGTATTTCGGATTTTGCGGAAGGGCCTCCATTTCTTCAATTATTTTTTCTCTTTTGGCTTTGTACGCCGCAAGAATTCCGTTTTCTTTCAAGATTCTAAGAAGAACTTTCGCCATTTTTTTGTCGAGCGGCCGGAACGCGCGGAAAACGCACAAATCAAACCTGTTTTGCTCAAGGCGTTCCGCCTGGTTCTCCTCGACATCAACATTTTGCAGCTCTAGAATTTGCGCGCAGTGGCTTAAAAATCCGCAGCGTTTTGTCATTCTTTCGACCAAAGTAAAATGAAACTGCGGAAGACACGCGGCAAGCGGAATTCCTGGAAGTCCCGCTCCGGAGCCGATGTCCGCAAGCGAGAGTTTTTCTTGCTCAGCTCTGGAGAGAAATTCGCCATGTCTTCTTGAAATTTCCGCGCATATTTTAGGCAGCGCGCTCAGGCTGTCAAGAATGTGCCTGATTGCAATTTCGTCATGCCCGTCTGTGTTTATCAGGTCAAATTTCGCATTGTATTCCTGAAGCGCCGCAATATAATTTTCCATTTTCTGCTCGATAATTTCGAGCGGAAGAATCTTTATTCCAGAAAATTCGCCTGCCTCAAAGCCAAGCTCTAAAAGTCCGTCATGTAAAAAATTCATAAAATTTTCCTCAATAAGATTATAAAAAATCATAAAAATCAAAAAACGCTGTTTTTAGCCGTTTTATTCTGATTTTCTTCTATTTTTCAATTGTCAGTTCATCGAAATCAGCAAATCCATTTTCCAGCCGTTTCCGTCGTTTGCGCGGAGCGTTACGAGATTTCCTGTCCGTTCGGCTTCAAGCTCGTTTTTCTGCGTGAGCCTGTAAAGAAACGAATATGTGTTCTTTTTGTCCTGGCTTACTGCAGGAGTCACTTTGTATTTTGTGATTCCGCCGTCGCTTCCTTTTGAGTTGAAGAAAAAATAGAAAGTCTCGCTCTGGCTTTTGTTTGCGCTGAAAAGTTTGCGGTCTCCGGTCAAAAGAAAAGTTCCGTCGCTTTCCTGCTCTGAAAAGTAAATTTTCTTGCAGCTTGAAAGGATGTCGTAACCGTTCACATTGAATCTTAAGATTTTCGGTTCAGTTTTTACCGAATTTGAAAATCCGTCTATGTTTTCGGAACGTAAAGCGCCGTTTTGTGAGTTGTCGGATTTTAGCCCGGAAAGTTCAGCCAAGATTTGCTCAAGTATTTTTGAATCTGATGAATTCTGGTTCACAAGGAAATTTTCGCCCGCGGGATTTTGATAAAGATTCGTTCCGGATTTTGAATTTGCGGAATTCGATTTCGACAGGAGATTTGAGACTGTGCCGAAAAGTCCGAGCCCGCTGAGATTTGAAAGGTCGCCCGCAGTCAGAAGATTCGACGAGGCTTCGCCCGCAGACTTTAGCGCGGACAAATTTTTTGAGAGATTGCTGCCCGTCTGCGCGTTTTTTGCAGCGCTGGAAACCGCCGCTGAATTTCCGTCTGATTGGTTGCTGTTTTCTAAGGCAGATGCGCTATCAGGCTTTTTTTCAGAACCGTTTGTATTAGAATCTTTGCCTGTCTGTTTTTTGCTGTTTTGCGCGCTGTTCTGTATTCCGTAGTAAAAATCAGAAGAGCCCGGCGCGTAAAATCCGCTTTTTCCGCCGAGAGACGGCATGGAAAGCGAAGGCATTGACGGAGACGACGGCATGGAAATTGACTTTTGCTGACTGTCTTTTTTTGACGAGCCGGAAAAATTGTCTGCGGCTACCGCCTGAAAATTTGCGGAAAAAAACAAGAACGATGCAAAAGCTGAAAAAGCATAAAACGCTCTGCCGCTATGGATTTTTGCCTTAAAGGTTTTCAAGGCTTTCCTCCACATACTGCAGCCGCTGCTGAAGCGACTCGATTGTTTTTTCAAGGCGGCTCTTTTCCTTTTCGAGCTTTTCTTTCGGATCTTCGCCGCTTGATTTTTTCTTCATAAGCTCGCTTACTGTGTCAGGCGTTTTTCCGCTTAAAAGCTGCTGGCTTGCAGACGCTCTGTCTTCAGGTTTTTTGAGCGAGGCTACCTTTTTCATGTTGTCAAAGCCGAGAGCCGGATTCAGCTCAATCAGCCCGACTTTTGTGATTTTCTGCGCCTCTGTTCTAGGCAGGCAAAGAATGCGGTCAATATAATCTTCGTAGCGGATGTTCGCTTCTTCGCAAAGCTCGTGCGCGCGCGAAAGAAGCTTTCCGAATTCCTGCATGAGCTTTCCGTTCACTTCGATATATTCTTTCCGGATTTTTTCTGTAAGCTCTTTGAGCTCTGGTGAAGCGTCCATGTCAAGCTTGTAAAGTCCGAGCTCCTCCGCTTTTTGAAGCATGCTGTGAAATCTCGTCCAAAACGCGGCTGTGTGAACCTTTGAGCCTTTTACAGGCAATTTTCCGCCTGTAGCCTCAAGATAATCTTCCGTGTCCTTATGATGGGTATACTCGTGGATTGCAGTGTAAATAAGCTGCATATCGTTCTTGAAATTCTTGTTGTGAAGCAAAATCTCGTGTGTGTCAGGCTTGTAAAGGCCGTTTACCCTTGTGCTTTCCTTTCCTGTCATTGTTACTGTAAAATCAAGATTTGTGTTCTCAATTTTAAGAAGAAGCTCTTTTATTTGCGCATTATCCATTTTTTTTCTCCATGGTTTGATTATTTTTATTTTTTTTGGCGTTCCTGGCTTTGCGCAGGCGCAAGGCCGGTCGGGCTATCCGCCGTTTCGCTTTTCGCTCCATTGCAAAAAAACTCGATTCCGCAAAGCTCCATCTTCGCTTTTTTGCAACGCCTTCGGCGCGGCTACTATCCCTAACGCTTGAAGTGAAAATTACATTCTTGTAATTTTTACTTTTACGAGAACCGCCGGTTCTCCATTTGCTTTTTCGCCGCATCAGTGCGACAAACTGCAAGCATAAAAAGCTGTCTAAAAAGTTCACTGTCTAGTGTCATTTCCGAATTCCGCTTTGATTCGGAATCTCTGGACTATATTTAGCGCAGATGCTGAAACGAGATGTCATGATATAAGCATGACGATTTGTTAAACAGCTCCTTTGATTATAGAATTTTTGTAGCTTTTTGAATATTGTTCTAAATTCCTACAAAAGCTATCATCAGATTATGGCAGACATAAAATCAAATCTTCAGGAAATAATTTCACAAATCCGCGTTGCGGAAAAATCATCCGGCAGAAAGGACGGAAGCGTCAAGCTCGTTGCCGTGTCAAAATTCCATCCGGCAGAAAATGTGCTTGAAGCAAGAAAGGCGGGACAGCTTCTTTTTGGCGAGAACAGAGTTCAGGAGGCGGCGTTAAAATTCGATTCTCTCAGGTCTGAAAACCCGGATCTCGAATTTTCGCTCCATATAATCGGCTCGCTTCAGCGCAACAAGGTAAAGGAAGCCGTCAGAATCGCAAGCTGCATTCAAAGCGTTGACAGGCTTGAGCTTATCGCGGAGATTGAAAAGCAGTGCGCCAAAATCGGGAAAAACATTGAAATTCTTTTTGAGCTTCACACAGGCGAGGAGTCAAAATCTGGATATTCCGGCGGGGCTTCTCTTGAAGAGTCAGTCAGGCAGATTTCGGAGGGAAAATTTCCGCATGTTGTTCCGAAAGGATTCATGACGATGGCTCCGAACACAAAAGATGAAAATCTGATTAGAAAATCTTTCGCCTTGTGCCGGGAAACAAGAGATAAAATGGCGGCGAAATTCCCAGCTCTTGACTTTAGAGAGCTCAGCATGGGAATGAGCGGAGACTTTAAAATTGCGATTGACGAAGGCGCGACAATGGTCAGAATCGGAACCGCGATTTTTGGCGAGCGGGATTATTCCGCGTCAAAATAACATCCGGAATCAAAAGTCAGAAAATTGCCGGTTTTTCATAATTCTGATGGTGCAGGCAGCAAGAATCTTGAATTTCTTCAAATTTCCGTTTCTGTTGAAAACGGTTTCTTAAAACATTACTATTGAAAAAAATCGTTTTACAGGAACTTCCGATGAAAAATCTTTCACAAATCATAAAATCCATTGAGTACAAATCTGTAGGGGCGGATGGAAAAACTGAAATTCCGCTTTCCGACAAAGAAATCTCAAGCCTTGTTTTTGACAGCCGCGATGTAGGGGAGGGCAGCCTTTTTTTTGCGCTTCCTGGAACACACACGACAGGAAATGTTTTTATTCCCGCAGCAATAAAAAAAGGAGCATGCGCGGTTGTTTTTCAGGATGAATTCGACGGCGAAACAAAATCAGAAATTTCTGCGGCTTTAGAAGGTAAAAATGTCTCGTTCATAAAAGTTGACTCCGCACGCTTTGCCATGGCGCCGGTTTCAGCTGAATATTTTGACAATCCTTCTAGAAAACTCGGCATTATCGGTGTTACAGGCACGGAAGGAAAGTCTTCAACAGTTTCTTTTGTATGGCAGCTTTTGCGGCTTGCAGGCCACAAGTCAGGCTTTATTTCTACTGTTCAGTATTCTCTTGGAGATGAAGCGAAAGCAAATCCCCAGCACACGACAACGCCGGAATCTCCGGTTATTCAGAATTATCTTGACGCGATGGTAAAAAACGGCTGTGAATATGCTGTTGTTGAAACTTCCTCGCACGGACTTTCAGAAAAGCTCAACCGGACTGGAAACATTGATTTTGACGTCGGAATTTTCATGAACGTTACGCTTGAGCATCTTGAATTTCATAAGACTTTTGAGCAGTACAGAAGCGACAAGGCGAATCTTTTTAGAAAACTTGATGAGAACAGTCACGAGAAGATGATTCTCGGAAAAAAAGTGAAAATCCCGAGCTTTGGAATTGTCAATCTTGAGGATCCGAGCGCGGAATATTTTATAAAAGCGACAAGGCAGCCGGTTCTCGGATTTACGACTGAGGGAAAAGCCGGAAAATCTGCAGCCGAGGGAACAAACGCTATGATTCTGCCTCCGGTTCCTGCGGAAATTCCTGTTCTTACAGCAAAAAACATTGCAAGCGCGCGTTATGGTCTTGCGTTCGACATGAGCGAACCTGGTGCGGTTGACGAGCATTCTAGGCCGATCCCGCGGAAAATTTTCCATGTTAAGTCCCATTTGCCAGGAGCTTTCAATACATACAATCTGATGGCGGCGATAGAGACTGTTTCACGCCTTACTGGCACTCCGATTGAGGACATCGCCTCGCAGGTTGAAAATCTCGCTCCTGTAAAGGGAAGGATGACCGTAATAGACGAAGGTCAGCCTTTTGAGCTTGTTGTGGACTATGCGCACACGCCTTCAAGTTTTGAGACGATTTTTCCTCCGCTCAAGCGCCGGTGTTCTGGCAGAATGATTTGTCTTTTCGGCTCAGGCGGCGAGCGCGACACGAAAAAGAGGCCGCTCCAGGGAGAAATAGCGGCGAAATTCTGCGATATTGTGATTCTTGCAGATGAGGATCCTCGCGGCGAAGATCCTGTTGAGCTTTTAAAAGAAATTGCCGCCGGCGCGGAAAAAGGCGGAAAAGTATTAGGCAGGGACCTGTTTATCATTCCGGACCGTCCTAAGGCAATCCGCGAGGCTTTCAAGATGGCTGGAAAAAGTGACATTGTTCTTTTGCTTGGAAAAGCCCACGAGAATTCAATCATCTACAAAGACGGACCGCATCCTTATGATGAAATTTCGGAAGCGAAAAACGCTTTGCATGAGCTCAATCTTGAAAACACAAAATAATGGAAGTGTAATAAAAACTTTGCCTGAAATAGCGTCAAAGTTTTTATTCACAAGTTTGCGCTGCAAACTTTCTTATCAGCTGCAATTTCTCGCGTTGCTGCGAAATTGCGTTAAAAAGTCAAATCGGAAATTGATATTTCCTCATGACTTTTT
>CAVDRA010000090.1:0-6491 GCA_963611155.1 bacterium
AAAGGCAGCCGGGCTTCATGCCTGCATTTTCTTCCGCAAGATTCAACGCATAGAAAAATTTTATTTTCGTCTCCGGTTTGTTTTTCAAGATAAAATTTCGTTTTTTCATATTCAAAAGAATCATTTTCATCTTTAAAGACAAAATTATATCCATATGAAATCCATTTTTTTTCAGACGGCAGATTTTCTAAAAGCTCAATTTCAAGATTCGGATTTTTCAGCATGATTTTAAGCCTTTCAAAAGTCAGAACGCACTTTTTTTCAGCCCCCCCGTTTTTCCAAGCGCAAATTTCTTTTATATGCCTGAACGGAAACCTTTCTCCAAAGCCGACTTTATTCAAAGCAAGATAAATTATTCTCCGCTGAAGCGCAAAATCAAGAGCGCAGAATTTTTCCCAGGCAAGAATAATTTTTCCGCCGCCGCTCTTCATGATTTTCCGGGCTTCGTTTTCCGCGCATTTCTGCAAAAAAAGATTATCATCAAAAAATTTTTGCCCCGAAACTAAAATTGAATCTTTCCATCCAGAAAAATTTTCATTCAGAAATGGAACAAGAATATTCCGGATTTTATTTCTCGAATATTTATTTTCAAAATTCGTCGAGTCTGTCCGCCATGAAATTTTGTTTTCCGCAAGGTAATTTTCAATTTCCGCGCGGGAAATATCCAAAAGAGGACGAATTATTTTTCCGCGAACTTTCGGAATTCCGGCCATTCCCTCGCTTCCGCTTCCTTTCAAAAGCCTCATTAAAACGGTTTCTGTCTGGTCGTTTTGATTATGCGCAAGGCACAGAAACGCAAGATGCTTTTTTGAAATAAAGTCATAAAAAGCATTGTAGCGCATTTGCCGGGCCGCTTCCTCAATGCCTTTTCCGCGTTTTTCAGCGCTTTGCAAAACTTTTCCCTGAGCGAAAACGGCAACCGAACAAGAAATTCCAAATTTTCTGCAGAGATTCTCAACAAAAAGCGCGTCGCCGTCAGTCTGATTTTTCTCCCGAATTCCATGGTTCACTGTGATTACTTCAAGAAGCTCTTTCTTTCCGATTTTTTCGAGTATTTTTGAAAGCGAGACCAAAAGAGAAACAGAGTCAGCGCCGCCTGAAACCGCCGCTCCGATTTTAGATTCATTTCCAGACAGAATTTTTTCAAGCGACTCAAGATTTTTCTGATCTTCCGCGCCAGCGCAGGCAAGCAGCCCGCTTAAAACTTTCTCTTCAAACGGCGCAAGATTTTTATTTATATTTTGCAACTTTCGACTTTTCCAGACAAAAATAAAAAAGCCCCCGCTCTTTATTGAACAGGGGCCTTAAACTCAGCGTGCTTACCGATTAGCGAGCAGGAGCAACAGTTGCGAGAACTGTGTCCACAGGTGTAATCAAAGTAACTTTGTCGCTAAGACCAAGATCGCTTACCTTGTAAAGATCTCCAATATTGATTTTTGAGATGTCGCCGACGACGCGTACAGGCATATCTTTTGGAAGAGCCTTTACAACAATCTCAGGAACGTGCTTAACAAGGAAGCCTCCCTTAAGAACACCGGCTGGAGTTCCAGAAAGCTGAACCTTGAATTTGCGTGTAACAGGCTTTGTGTTTGTTACAGCGTAGAAATCAGCGTGAAGAACTTTGTCAGTGATGATGTCGTATTCTGTGTCGCGGATGAAAGCGTCTGTCTTTTTTCCGTCAACATCAAGAGTGATAAGAGTTGTGGCTGTAATATTGCGCCAAACTTTGTTGAATTCTACAGAATCAACAGTGATTGAAGTTGCTTTTCCAGCTTCATCGTAAACAACAGCAGGGATTTTTCCAGCTGCACGAAGATCCTTTGCAATTTTTTTTCCAGTTCCATTGCGAACAGCCGCATTGATAACCATCTGATCCATAATAATTGGACTCCTAAAAATAATTTCTGGAAAAACTCGATAGCCTTTAAACAGCGTAGCCGTAGATTAAGATAACTCACGCGCCCCATCGTTCATCACGCCAGAGAGCTTTCCATAAACGCAAGAAGATTGAAACATGCGTTTTCGTGGGTAAGATATTATCAAAAACGAAAAAAAAGTTCAATTCATTTCGTTTCTATTTCTCGTCCACGTAAGCTTCTATTTTTTTCTGCAGATTCTCGTCCGGAATCAGGCTGGCTGTGCTTAAAATTTTGGCCTTAGCCATCATCGTTTTAGCTTCTTTCTCGCTGATTCCCCGCGATTCCATATAAAAAAGCTCGTCCGCGCCAAGCCGTCCTAAATTTGCTCCGTGAGCGCCCTCAACATTATCCTCGCCGCACAAAATCATAGGAATTGACTTGTTGACAACGGTTTCCGACATCAACAAGGTTTCTTCCTGCTCATCGCCTTTCGCTCCCGAGCATCCGTTCCTAAAGTCCATTGTTCCGCGGTAAATTTTCTGCGCGTTATCGGCAACTACACCTTTCACGCTCATTTTTGTCTCTGATTTCGGAGCAATCAAATTCACAACGTAATTCAGATCGACAACTTGCTCGTTTTTTGCGATGAACGCAGTTTCAGAAGTGAATTTCGACTGGATTCCGCTCAAATCGTTCTTTACCTGAGCGTAAATTTTTGAGCCGCCAAGCTCAATCTGAACAACATCAACGCTGGCATTTTCCGCGCAGTCAGAAGAAGTATCATCGATCTGGACATATTTTTCGCCCAGAAGCTGCACTTTCACAAGCGTGACTTTTGAATTTTCATGCGCATGAAGCCTTGTAGCTATCTTGGAAAACCCCGAAGAATCTTTTGCGGAAGTGTAATCCATAATCACTGTGATTTCAGAATTTTCGTTAGCCTCGATTATCTGGCTGTGAGAATAATTTTTTTCATTCTCAAAATCAAAATGAATCACAACAGGAGAATCTGATTTTCCGTCAGCAACGATTTTTGTCTCGCCAAGCGAAGTTTCAATTTTGACATTCGCATTCTGATTCAAAATCTCGATTCCGTCAGACCTAACCTCATCTGAAACTTCAAGCTCAAGCGACGAACGATTCATTTTGAGCCAGTTCCATGTAAGATAAGGAATTTTATTTATTTCAGAAATTGTTTTTTTCATTAGAAGCCACCTTTCATTTCAAGGCGAATCAAATTGTTCATTTCGACCGCATACTCAAGTGGAAGTTCCTTTGAGACAGGATTCGCAAAGCCGGAGACAATCATTGCCCGTGCTTCTTCCTCTGAAATTCCGCGACTCATAAGATAGAAAACAGCATCACTTGAAATTCGGCCGATTTTCGCCTCGTGGCCGACATCACATTCACTTGTATGCAAGTCCATCGCAGGAATCGTGTGCGACTTTGAAATATTGTCGAGCATGAGCGAATCGCAGCTTACGCTCGCTTTTGAGTCTTTCGCGTCTTTTGAAATATAGATTGCAGAGCGGTAAATAGACTCGCCGCCGCTTTTCGAAAGCGATTTTGTCGTTATCAACGAGGTTGTTTTTGGCGCAAGATGAACCATTTTCGCGCCAGTGTCGAGCTGCTGCCCTTCCCCAGCAAAAGTAACGCCGGTAAATTCAGCTCTTGCGCCTTTTCCGACAAGGTCGCTTTCAGGATAAAGATAGGAAATATGGCTTCCGAAAGAGCCTGAAACCCATTCTATTGAGCCGCCTTCCTCAACCCGCGCGCGTTTTGTGTTCAAGTTGTACATATTTTTTGACCAGTTTTCTACAGTCGAATATCTAAGATGGGCGTTTTTTCCGACATAAAGCTCAACACAGCCTGCATGCAGATTCGCGACATTGTATTTTGGAGCAGAGCAGCCTTCAATAAAATGGACATCAGCTCCTTCATCAACAATAATCAGAGTGTGCTCAAACTGGCCGGCGCCTTTTGCGTTAAGCCTAAAATAAGACTGGAGCGGAACTTCGACTTTCACATTTTTTGGAACATAGACAAAGCTTCCGCCGGACCAAACCGCGCCATGCAAAGCCGCAAATTTATGATCGTTCGGTTTTACCAGCTTCATAAAATGTTTTCTGACCATCTCGGCATATTCGCCGTGAAGAGCGCTTTCAAAATCTGTGTAAACGACGCCTTTTTCCGCAACTTCAGACTGAAGATTATGATAAACAAGCTCTGAATCGTATTGCGCGCCGACACCAGCAAGCGAAGTGCGCTCAGCTTCCGGAATTCCAAGCTTTTCAAATGTATTTTTTATGTCTTCAGGAACATCTTCCCACTTTGTCTGCATTTTTGTGTTCGGACGGACATAAGTCGCAATCTCGTCCATGTTAAGGCCGGAAATATCCGGTCCCCACTCAGGAGCTTTCAGCTCATTGTAGATTTGAAGAGATTTCAAACGAAAAATGCGCATCCATTCAGGATCGTTTTTATCTTCAGAAAGCTTCTCGACAATTTCGGCCGTAAGCCCGTTTTTGTTGCGGTAAAAGCCTTTCTCCTCATATCTAAAGTCATATGGCGAACCGGAAAATTCCGACAGCCCTTTATTTAAATTTTCCATAACTGTTTCTCAAAATTATTTTTCAAACGCTTCAAAACCGCTTTCGTTGATTTGCCCGACAAGCTCAGAGCCGCCGTCTTTTTCAATTTTTCCCTTTACGAGAACATGAGTTTTGTCAACATGAAGACTCTCAAGAATTTTTGTAGAATGAGTGATAATAATCAAAGCTCCGTTCTGTCTTTTCTGATATTCCTCGATTCCCTTTGAAACTGTGCGCACAGCGTCAACATCAAGTCCGGAATCAGTCTCGTCAAGAATCGCAAGTTTCGGCTTGAGCATTAAAAGCTGCAAAATTTCGCTCTTTTTTTTCTCGCCGCCGGAAAAGCCAACGTTCAAGTCGCGCGAAGCGTAGCTTTCGTCCATATGAAGGAGCGCCATCATTTCTTTTAACTCTTTTTGAAACTGAAAAAGTTTTACGCGCTTTCCTGTTTTCTGCTGCAGCGCTGTTCTGATAAAACTTTCGAGGGAAATTCCGGGAACCTCAAGCGGAGTTTGAAAACTCATAAAAATTCCCTTTCCGGCTCTTTTGTCCGCAGACAGCTCTGTGATGTCCTCGCCGTCAAAGAAAATTTTCCCGCCCGTAATCTCGTAACGCGGATTTCCCATCAAAGTGAAGCCCAAAGTTGACTTTCCAGCTCCGTTAGGTCCCATCAAAACATGGGTCTCGCCAGCATTCACAGCAAGATTCACGCCCCGCAAAACCTGCTTTTTCTCTATATTAACATTTAAGTCTTGAATTTTAAGTAAATTGTCCATAGTTTCTATTCTACTGATTTCATAGGTTTTTGAGAATAGATTTTCAATTTTAATCGCCTTACAGCATTCTTTCAGTTTTTCTGCAGATTTCATGCAATTTCGCCGTATCAAAAAAAGCGGCAACCAAGCAAACTGACGCGAATTAATTTTTTGTGCTATATTTTTGAAATGCACAAAAGATTCCGCAGAATTTTTATTTTTTTTCTGATTTTATCACCATACGCAATTCAAAGTTTTGCTTCTGACCAAGAAAACAAAACTCTTCCGACTATCAAAAAAACGGAAATCGACACGCTGAAAATCAGTTTCAGGCTGAACACGAAAAAACAAGACAAGAAAAATTATTTAAAGTGGAAAAATTCATCGAAAAAAATCAGCGACTCATATGACGCGCTTTCCGGAGCCTCCGTTTCGCACAGCACAGGCGGACTTCTTTCAATTTTTAGAGATGAAAAGACAAAAAACTATCTTGCCCCGAAAGGTCTTCGCCACCTTTTGCTTTTTGCAGTCAGCAAGCCGGAACATCTTAAGTCTGACAATTTCAGCGCGGAAAAAAGCGACGACGGAAAAATCAAAATCAGCTTTACGCATCGGAAAAACAAATATTTTATTCAAACCGGCGAAAAAGGCGTTTTAAATACTGAAAACGGATTTTTTATCTCTGAAATCCTGAAAAATGAAAATCAGACTCAAACCGGCAAAGAAATGCCTGAAAATCTTTCCGCAGACGGATTTGAATTTGACAAAGCAGCTTCAAGCAAAAAATTTGAAGGTAAACTTTCAGTAAAATTAAGCGGCGGAATTCTAAAAATCAGCGGGAAACTAAATCTTGTTGAATTTCTGGAAGAAAATCCTGCCGGCGGGAAAGAAGGCGAAATCTAAAAATCGCCTTGTAAGACTTTTACACAGGCTTTACAAAAATTTGACGAAACAAAATTCTAGCATTAAATTATATCGCTATGTTTTTTAATGATAAGGACGGAAATCTAAAAACTGATTCGCTCACGGGGCTTTACGACCGTGAAGTTATTATTGACTATACAAACAGGCTTATAAAGAAGAACATTCCGTTTAGCCTTGCGCTCGTTGATATTGACAATTTTAAGAATGTGAATGACAACTTCGGACATTCAGCCGGCGACAAAATAATCACTCTTGCGGCCGAAAAATTAAAGGAAGAACTAAAAGGGATAGGCGTTGTCGGCCGATTCGGCGGGGATGAATTTCTTTTTGTGATTGAAAACACAGTCCAGTACGAAAGCATC
>CAVDRA010000091.1:0-6470 GCA_963611155.1 bacterium
CTTCTCTCCTGGTCTCGTCTGGACGCGGCGCGGAGGCAGAAAAGCTTGCCGCGGAGTTGCTTTCCCGCGAGCCGAAGAATATCGATGTCCTTACCTTGAATTTTACGATTGCAAAAGAACGCGGAAACAGCGCCAAAAAAACGCAGTTTATCAGGCAGATTCTTGCGCTTGAGCCGAACAATGCGGCCGCGAATATTGAGCTTGCCAGCGAGCAGGAGCTGAAGCATAGCTATAGAAACGCCCGCGATTATTATCGTAAAGCCCTTATGTCGGAGCCGGAAAATGAGGAGGCTTTGTTTGGCTATGGAAAAATGTCTTACTATATGGAAAAAGATGATGACGCGAAAAACGCTTTCAACCTTCTCTTGAAAAAGAATCCCGCAAATCCTCAGCCTTTGGCTTATCTCGGAAAAATGGCCGCGGAAAGTCATCAGTACAAGAAAGCGATTGAGTATGTGTGCAAGGCGATTAAGTCTGAGCCTGACAACGCCGACCATTATTTTGATCTTGGAAACTATAGCCGCTATATCGGAAAGTATGATGACGCTGAAAAATACTGGAAAATCGCTGTTGAAAAAGATCCTGATTATTTTTTAGGTTACGCTTATCTTGCTGGTCTTTATGATGAGCAAAACAAACGCGATCAGGCTTACATCTACTATAAAAAAGTCATCGAAAAAAATCCTAAGTATTACTATGCCTATGAGTCGCTTGGAATGATGGCGTGGGATAAGGAAAACTGGGAAGAATCACGTTTTTATTTTATGAAGGCAAGGGAAGCTATGCCTGACAATGTTTCTTATGCGCTCATGGTTATCGCCGGCTTTGAAAAAGACAAAAAAATTCAGGATGCGAAAAAATATGCCGCGACGGTCATGAAAAACATGGACAAAACGTCTCTTGATTATCTTTTTGTGCGTATGTTTTCAGAACTTGGCGGAGACTCTGCTGTTACGATGAAGGTGAACGATGAAAAAAGCAGAAATAAAAAAGGAAAATACACTTTCTATCTCGGCTTGTATTGGGAGATAAAAGGAAACAATAGCCTTGCGATGAAATATTACAACACTGTCGCGGAAATGCAGGGCGCAATGTTCTTTGAGTCAAGGCTGGCTCAGTGGAAAACTTTGAGATAAAACTGCCTGAAAAACTGTTTTCTGAAGTTTTCGCGCGTTTTGTTTTTTGAAGCTGCGCTTTTCCGTGTTTTCCTAAAAACTAAAAATCTTGGAAGGAAATAATTATGCCGCAAGTAAATCTTACTTTGAATGATAAAAATATAATTTTGCTGGGAACTGCCCATGTTTCTAGGGAAAGCTGCGAGGAAGTCCGTTCTGCAATTATCGAGAAAAAGCCTGACTGCGTTGCGATCGAGCTTGATGAGCAGCGTTATGCTTCTTTAAATGACAGCGACGGCTGGAAAAATCTTGACATAATAAAGGTTTTGAAAGCGAAAAAAGGTTTTCTGCTTCTTGCGAATCTCGTAATGGCTAATTTTCAGAGAAGAATGGGAGCGAATGTCGGAGTCAAGCCAGGAGATGAGATGAGGGCTGGAATTGAAGCCGCGAAATCGCTGGAAATTCCATGCGAGATGGTTGACCGGCCTATTCAGACAACGCTCCGCCGCGCCTGGGGAATGAATTCCGGCATTGGAAAAATAAAGCTTCTGAGCGCTCTTCTCGCTAGCGCGTTTGACAAGGAAGAAGTCGGCGAGAAAGAAATTGAGAATCTTAAAAACAAAAGCGAGATGGATGGAATGATGGCCGAGCTTTCGGATTATATGCCTGCTGTCAAAAAAGTTCTGATTGATGAGCGTGATTTTTATCTTGCGGCGCACATTTGGGAAGCCGTTCAGAAGGACTCAAGAAAAAATGTGATTGCGGTTCTTGGAGCGGGGCACCTTCCTGGAGTTCAGAAAAATCTTGAGGAAATTGCGGCTGGAAAAAAATCTTGCGACACTGAGGAAATCAGCCGGCTTCCGGCGAAAAAAGCCGGGGCGAGAATTGCTGTGTGGGCGATTCCTGTCTTGATTCTCGCGCTGATTGCCGCAGGCTTTGTCTATGGCGGAATGACGAAAGGGCTGAATCTCGTTGGCTCGTGGGTTTTCTGGAATGCGCTTCTTGCCGCTCTTGGCGCGCTTGCGGCTGGAGGCCATCCGCTTGCGATTCTGGTGTCTGCTGTAGGCGCTCCGTTTACAAGCCTTTGTCCGTTTGTCGGAGTCGGAATGCTTTCTGGAATTGTCCAGGCGATTTTCTGCAAGCCGAAAGTCAAGGATTTGGAGAATGTTCAAGACGACATAAGCGTAAAGGGCTTTTATAGAAACAGGCTTTTGCGCGTCCTGCTCGTGTTTTTTCTAAGTTCTCTTGGTTCGAGCATTGGGACGTTTGTCGGCGGCAGCACAATTGTTGTGAGCGTCGCGGCCTTTTTCAAGAGTCTTTTTGAAAAATAGCAATGAAAGAAAACGGTTTTCGGGAGTCTGCAAGGCTTTTCCGCTGGCTTGCGGGGAGCGATGTTTTGCCGCTTGGAAGACCGTTTTTTAATGCTGGCAAAGCGGTTTTTCTGTATTTTGCGGTTCAAAAGGCACGCTTCTCAGCCGCCGCATTTTACAGTTTTTTCGCAGTTTTTTTTGTCTGGCGCATTTGTTTTTGCCAGAATTGCAATTCTTATCTTCCGAAAGCCGATTTTACCAGTTCCTTTATTGATGATATTTTTCTTGCTCCGCTTTCGTTTTCCGGCGCGAGAACATTGTTGAATCCGAGCTCCTTTGCTGTTTTTACCCTTTGCTTGAGTTTTGTGACCGGTCTGATTTCTCCTGCAAGGCTCAGCTCGCCGATTATGACTGTTTCGCCGGCAACCGCTACATCTGTTCTTGCCGAGTAAAGCGCAGCCGCAAGAGAGGCGTCAATCGCGCTTTCTGAAAGGCGGACTCCTCCAGCCACATTCACATAAATATCCTGATCGCTGAATTTCATGCCTGTCCGCTTTTCAAGAACTGCCGCTACGCGCGCGACTCTCCCAGCATCAATTTTTTCTGAGTAAACTCTGCTTATGCTTGATTTTGCCGGAACTGTAAGCGCCTGAATTTCTACAAGAAAAGCTCTGCTTCCCTCAAAAACGCAGGAATTTGCAATTCCTGCTGGAGTAGCCCCGTTCCGTTTTGTTATGAACATTGAACTGGGGTCTCCTACGCCTTCAAGACCTTTTTCTGACATCGCAAAAATTCCAAGCTCGTCGACGGAGCCGAAGCGGTTTTTTATGGCGCGGAGAAATCTTACTTCGTCATCATTCCGATCAAAAGAAACAACTGTGTCAACCATATGCTCAAGGCTTTTTGGCCCTGCGATCGAGCCGTCTTTCGTAACGTGAGCGGACATTACAAGAACTGCATCCCTGTTTTTTGCCCAGTCAATCAGCTCGTTCGCGCAGTATTTCAGCTGATTCATGGTGCCTGGGACGAGCCCCGCCTCAACTGAATAAACAGTCTGAATTGAGTCGATAATGACAAAAACCGGATTTAACGCAGAAAGAGCGTCTTTTATGTCTTCAAGCCTCATCGTGCATAAAATTTCGATTTTGTCTGTGTCAAGGCATAGACGGTCAGCGCGGTTTTTTATCTGCGCCGCGCTTTCCTCTCCTGAGACATAAAGAATTTTCTGCTTGTATCTTTTGTGTATCGCGCTTGAAACTTGGAGCATCAGTGTCGATTTTCCGATTCCTGGCTCTCCGCCAATCAGGATTGCCGAGCGGATCATTGCTCCGCCGCCTAGAACCCTGTCAAATTCTTCAATTCCGCTGGTGATTCTTGTGTTTTCCTGCGCGCTTATATTTGCCAGCGGAACGGGCTTTATTTTTTCTGCAGCTGCATTTCCGAAAGCCGCCGCGTTAGAGTTCGGGTCCAGTATCGCTTCTTCTAGCGTGTTCCATGCTCCGCATGAAGGGCAACGGCCAAGCCATTTCGGCTGTGAATATCCGCATTCAGTGCATTTGTAAACAATTGAATTCTTTGATTTCGCCATAAAATCTCCTTGAAAATACCGGAAAAATTCTGAAAGCTGTGTTGCCGAATGCTTTTTCTTGAATTTATTTTTCAACTCTTATGAAAACTTCATTTGGCATGCAGGCTGCCCAGTCGTTGTTTTCTTTTACCGGGGCCATTTCCACGCAAAGATGGTTCGGACAGGGAGAATCTTCAAAAAAAGCTTTTCCGTCCTCGATTTTTATAATAGAAATTCCGAGTTCTCCTTCAATATTCAGCTTAAGATTTTCGCTCAATGGATAAACGTATTCTTTTCCGCCTCCATCGATGATGAGACGCGCTTCTTTCTCTGAGTTTTTGTTGCGCAAAGCTGAAAAAGAAAAGACGACCGCAAAAAGCGAAGCTAAAATGAATATAAAGTCAAAAGGCTTCAAAATATTTTTCATAACGTGCAATTTTCCTTAACAGAAGAAAAAATCCGGGAATTTTATCTGTTTTGTTTGAAAAAAAATCTGCAGGGTAAAAATTCTTCTTGTTATATATTCTAAAAAATATGACAAATTCGGCAAGATTCCTTTATTGGAGAATTTAGAGATTTCTTATAGGAACTTCGTTGACAAACCATATCTCATAAGCTATCTTAAAAACAGCTTGTAATAAGCTGATAAACTCTCTCCGATGTCCAGCTTGCTGGACTGCAGCGTTTCTTGGAAGTGTTACTTACTTGAAACGCTGTTTTTTTTGCCTAAAGCTTTTTTCCGTTTGAAACAGATTCTGTTATCCAGCTGTTTCCGCCGATTACAGATCCCTTTCCTATTACAGTTTCTCCGCCGAGAATGGTGGCGTTCGCATAGATTGTAACATCGTCTTCGATTGTCGGGTGGCGCTTTTTATTCTGGAGCGATTTTTTTACGCTCAAAGCGCCGAGCGTGACTCCCTGATAAATTTTGACATTGTTTCCGATTATCGTTGTTTCGCCGATCACGACGCCGGTTCCGTGATCGATAAAGAAGCTCTCGCCAATTCTCGCTCCGGGGTGAATGTCGATTCCTGTTTTTCCATGGACGTATTCGCTCATTATTCTTGGAATTACAGGCACGTTCTTTAAGTGGATAAAATGTGCGATTCTATAGACGATAATCGCTTCGAGTCCTGGATAAGAAACGATTACTTCGTCTCCGCTCTTTGCGGCTGGATCGCCGTTGTATGCCGCGATTGTATCGAGACGCACCAGACGCCTGATTTCAGGGATTGCCTCGATTAAAGAAAGGGATATGCTCTCGGCTTCCGCGAAGCAGTGTTTGCAGTTGAAAACCGATTCAGGGCTGTTCCGGCCTGCCTCGTATACAATTGCCTTCTGAATTTCCTTTGTGAGAATACAGATGATTTTGTTGACACGCTGGCCGGTTGTATAGCGCAGATTGTCATCATCAACTTCTTCGTTTGTCTTGTAGCCTGGGAAGATAAGACATTGGATCTCATGAAGGACTGCAACCACGTTTTCTCTGTTCGGAAAATTTTCCGCGCCTGCCCGGTTGATTCCGCCGTCTGTTTCGTAAGATTTTAGAATGTTGTCTACAAGTGCATCTATATTCATCTATGATTCCCCCGAAATAAAAAAATCAAAAAAGTTTAAAAATCTTTTGTAAAAAAACTAGCATAAAAACATGGAAAATACTAGAATAAGGAATCTTTTTGATTGTGTCTCCCTTGACAAAAAATCTGCCAGTCTGTATAGTCTTAGAACACGTCGGAACTGACTTGCTCTTGTAGCTCAGTTGGTAGAGCACAGCATTGGTAGTGCTGAGGTCAACGGTTCGATTCCGTTCGGGAGCTGCTAAAAAACTTAAAATTATTTTAGGAGAATATAAAAATGGGTAGCAAGAAGAAGACATCAATTGATATTATTGCTCTTCAGTGCACAGAGTGTAAGCGCAAGAATTACACAACAACAAAAAACCGCAAAAATATTCAGGGAAAACTTGAGAAGAACAAGTATTGCCCATTCTGTCGTAAAGAAATTTTGCACAAAGAAACAAAAGCAAAATAAGCTTGTTGGGCTGCTGCTTGATTGTGGCAGCTTAATATAGATTTTTTTAGGCCTGTAGTTCAGTTGGTAGAGCATCGGTCTCCAAAACCGAGTGTCGCGAGTTCGAGTCTTGCCGGGCCTGTATTCTTGACGAAACAGAGAGATCTGTTTCGATTTTTTTATAAAGGATTTGCTGTTATGGGAAAGATTTTGGGATTTTTTAAAGAGTGTGGGGTAGAACTTAAGAAGGTTGTTTGGCCTACACGTGATGATGTTGTCTCATCTGTAAAAGTTGTAATCGTTTCTACAGTTATTATCGCAGCAATTCTTGGTCTTTTGGATATTCTTTTCAGCTACGGCATGAGCTTGGCTTTCTAATTTTTAATTAAATATAGGGATAGACGAATGTCAAAGAGCTGGTATATTGTGTAAGCGCAAGAATTACACAACAACAAAAAACCGCAAAAA
>CAVDRA010000092.1:0-6457 GCA_963611155.1 bacterium
GCATAACAGCCGCATAAGAAGCAGAGCTTTCCGGCGAAATTGTTTTCATTGCTACAAGATACAAAAATGCCGCTATAATCAAAGCCAATGCCCAGACCGCCTGTTTTTCGTCTCCGCATGGGAAAAGCCATTTGTTTTCTGAAAATGAAGATTTAAAGCTTACAAAAAGAAATGCGCGTCCAATCAAGACTGGCGAGAAAACATAGCTTGCGTTTCCGCCGAAAAAAAGCTTTGCCGCAACAATCGCGACAAGCGCGCCGAGAACAATCTGCCAGAGCAGAATTTCCTCGGGCAAAAGAAGCGCAAGCTCGAGGCCGCAGATTACGGCAGACAAATCTTGAATTTGGATTTTCTGCTTCAGAATTTTTTGTCCGGCAGCCTCAAAAATAACGCAGCCTGCGGCGCTTACTAAAAAAATCAGAACTGAATGAAGCGGAATCGACGAGACCGCAACAGAAAAAACGCAAAGCGGAAGAAGCGCGATTAAGATCGGAATATTTTTAACCGTTGGATTTTCCGCGACCGTATTTTTTGGATTGAGTGTTTCTGTCAAAATTTCCCCCTGTTTTTGAGCATTTTTCTGATAATTTTATCCTTAGATGACAAATAATGCAATTTTTGGTAGTTTTGTAGGAATATTATCGATTATAAAATTTGGAAATTAAAAAATCGGGAGGATTTTATGAAAAAAATCTTGGGCACAGTTTTAGCTTCTTTTGCTGCAGCTGCGCTTTTTGCCTACAATCCGCCGGCTGGAGGACAAAACGCTCTTCGCTTTACAGAGCCTCAAATGCTTGCGGGCGCGAATTCTGCTGCCGGTGGCGGGCTTTTTGGAGCAACTCCGGCTTCAATTTTGAATAATCCGGCTTTGACAGCATGGGAGCAGCGCATTGTTCTTGATGTTGCTGGAACCGTTCTTCACAGCACAAACAGCGATGATGACGGTTCTCTCGGAAGCGCTTTTCAGGGCGGACTTTTGCTTCCTTCAAGATGGGGCGTCTCAACAGTCCTTTTTCAAGGTGTGTGGTCAGAATTTCTTGACATGCCGATTGGAGACAGCGTAAATCTTTCCGGAGGCTTTGCGAAAGACATCTCGGACAAGGTTTCTGTAGGACTTTCGGCTAATTTCGGATACCTCGTTGGAGATGTCGGAAAAGACTGGACGATGAGCGCGGCTGTTGGCGCATACTATGAATTTGGCGACTGGAAATTTTTTAAGGACATTAGATTCGGGGCTTCTCTCTTGAACCTTGGAAAAATGTATTCAAAATCAAACACATTCGGAATCGAAAGCGATTCTTTCGAAAACGGCGTGGATTCATGGCCGGCTCTTGCTACGCTAAGAACAGGAACTGCCGCTGCTATCATAAAAAACAGACAGGTTAGTCTGGGCGCGTCTTTTGATCTTGCTTTTCCGTCTTTTCAGAATTTAGTTGTTGACACCGGACTTCAGATGCAGATTCATGACTTCATGAAAATTTATTCCGGCTGGGAATTCGACGTGCGTGAATTTGCGGAAGGGGCAAGAAACATAATTCCTTCAATCGGCGTGAGCTTTAAATTTCTTTTCAATTCAAAAGACAATTCATTTATGGCGAACAAAGGCTGGCAGCAGAGCGAGATGACTGTTTCCGGCGGCTGGAAAAGACTTTATGAAAACATTGACGCATTCAGCGCGGGCGCAGTCTTGAACCTTGGTCTAAAAGATACTGCCGCGCCTGAAATCGAGCTTTGGGGAGGAGAAGAATAATTATGAAAAAGACTTTAATCGCGGCTGGAACTGCAATTCTCCTTTCAAATGCTGTTTTTGCTGAAAAAGGGACTGTTTACATTTCTCCGAATAATGACGGAGTTCAGGATATTCTTGAAATTCCTCTTAAAATAAAAGAAAAGAGATATGTTAGTGAATGGTCTTTGATTATTGAAAATGAAAAAGGTGAAATTGTCAGAACAATCGGAAACAAAGACAAGCGTCCGACGAGAATCACTTTTAAGACTTTCTGGAAGTCTCTTATTACTCCGAAAAGCGGAGTCGCAGTTCCGTCGTCTGTGGCATGGAACGGAGTGATGGATAACGGCGAAGTCGCTCCGGACGGAAATTATTTCTATTATGTTACGGCTTCAGATGACAACGGAAACAAGGCTTCGACAAAAAAACTTTCGGTCGTGGTTGACAACACTGCTCCTGAAATTGAAATTCAGCAGCCTTCAAGCGACGGAAAAATCTTTGGAGAAGGCGCTAAAACTCTTTTCACTGTAAGGCAGAGCGGATCTTCTGAAGATTTATGGACTGGAGAATTCATGAATTCTGAAGGCAAAGTCGTAATGACAAGAAAATGGGTTTCAAGCGAGCCTTTGAAATTCGACTGGGCGGGAACGGATGACAGCGGGGCCCCGTTGCCAGACGGAATCTACAGCTACAGAATTTCTGCAAAAGATCGCGCTGGAAACGTTTCTGCGCCGGCTGGAATTGCGAATATCATTTACTCGGCTGAAAAACCGGCAACAAACATTGCTGTTTCTGGAAGCAGGTATTTTTCTCCGAATGGAAACGGCGTGAACGATTTTGTGACTTTTGCGGTGAACATTCCTCTTCCTGATGCACGCTCTGGAAACAAGCTCACAAACTGGGCAGTCAAGATTACAGATTCAAAAGGAAAAGTTGTAAGAAGCTATGAAGGCACAGACAATCCTCCTGAAACAACGGTTTGGGATGGAAAAAACGATGCGGGGGCAAATGCGGCCGAAGGCGAATATCAGGCGGTTGTTACTGCGAAATATCTGAACGGCTATGAGCCTGATGTAGTGCGCTCACCGAAAGTTGTTCTTGATACAACAGCTCCGGCTGCAAAAATCAAGGCGAGCAGCCTGACGTTCTCTCCAGATGGGGACGGAAATCTTGACATTCTGCAAATTGCTCAGGATATTGCGGCAAATTCAGGCTCGCCAATTGAAAACTGGACTGGAAAAATTATCGATGAAAACGGAACCGCAGTCCGTGAATTTGATTTCGGGGCAAATCCTCCGTCTTCTATTGAATGGGACGGTTTGAACGCTTCTTCAGCGATAGCGTCAGACGGAAAATATAATTATGTTCTTTCAGCGACAGATATGGCCGGAAACTCTTCTGAAATCAGGCTTGAAAGCGCAGTTGCTCTCGACACTACAAAAACGGAGCTTATGGTTGCGGTTTCTCCGAAAGCGTTTAATCCGGCGGTTTCGGAAGGAGCTGCTTCTTCTGTTGTTCTTACGCCTGTCGTAAAGAGCGGAAGCACAATTTCTAATTTCACTCTTGAAGTGAAAGATTCTGACGGAAATGTGGTCTGGTCTCAGAACGGAAATTCTCTTCCGTCTTCATTTAAATGGAACGGAAAATCTTCCAGCGGAAATATTTGCGCCGACGGAAATTATTTTGCTTTTCTTTCGACAAAATCCGAAAACGGAGCTGAAGCCTCTGCAAAATCCCAGAATTTTGTGATTGATATTGTAGCTCCATCAGTAAAGCTGTCTCCTGAATATGGCTTGTTTTCTCCGGACGGAGACGGCAGAAAAGACAGTGTTTCTGTTGCTGTTGAGTCGTCGCCGGAAGACAAATGGGTTGCGACTGTGACAAATGCCAAGAACCAGACTGTCTGGTCAAAAATCTACAGCGGAAAAATTCCTTCAAATTTTGAATGGAACGGAACTGACAATTCTGGAAACAAAGTTGCGGACGGAACATACACAATCGCTTTCAGTGCTACAGATTCTGCCGGAAACTTTGGCGCGGCCGAAACAAGTGTGCAGGTGGACAAACGCGAGGCAAAAGCTTATCTCACCGCGGAGCTTGATGCGTTCTCTCCGAACGGAGACGATTATCTTGAAACTCAGACTTTCGCTTTGAGAACGACGCTGAGCGATGGAATTGAGTCATGGAGCTTTGACATTGTTTCTCCTGAGGGAAAATCGGTTCGGCAGTGGTCCGGCCTCTCTTCAGACGGAAAAAATGCCGCGCTTCCATCAGAAATCGTTTGGAACGGACTTGATTCTGAAAACAATGTTGCAGAAGGTGTCTTTACCGGCAACCTGAAAATTTCTTACACAAAAGGAAATCTTGTCGATGTGAAATCTTCCGCGTTTATTTGCTCTATCACTCCGCCGGCTTTGACTGTGAAAACTTCGCCTCAGTATTTTTCTCCTGACAATGACGGTGAAAACGACGAGCTTTACATCAGCTTGAAAGGAAGCGACGTTGTTCCTCTGAAAAGCTGGTCGTTTGTTATAAAAGATCCTGAAAACGGAAAGCCTTTCTGGAAAATTTCAGGAAAATCTTCTATTACAGAGCAGGTTGTCTGGGATGGACGCGGAAACAACGGAGAACTGGTTCAGTCGGCAATGGACTATCCTTACACATTCACGGTTACGGATTCTCTCGGGCTCACTTCCGAGGTCAACTATAAAATCAGCGTTGATGTTCTTGTAATCCGCGAAGGAGATGTCTTGAAAATGGCTGTTCCTGCAATCATATTCAGACAGGATGAAGCTGACTTTGGCGTTCAGACTGTTGATGAAAACGGAAATGTAATCAAAAAAGGAATTACTGAAGCCCAGGCTAAAAATAACGAGCGTGTTTTGAGAAGAATTGCGCAGATTTTGAATAAATTCAAAAACTATACTGTAACAGTCGAAGGGCACGCAAATTCAGTGACTGGTCTCGAGGACGAAGAGACAACGAACAAATACGGAAAAGCTCTTGAGCCTCTTTCTAAAGACCGCGCTGAATTTGTAATAGAAAAGCTTGAAAGCTATGGTGTGGCAGGTTCCCGCCTTACAGCTGTAGGACGCGGCGGAAGAAAGCCTGTTGCAAAACTTGGAGATAAAGACAACGCATGGAAAAACCGGCGTGTTGAATTTATTCTTCATAAATAAATGGAAAAAGAGCTGGCCGAAAAAATCCGCTCTCTCGCTGAAAAGTTTGAGACTGCGGATTTTCTTCAAAAAGACCCTTCTCAGTTTATGCGCCGCTTTTTTGATGCTAGAAATCAGGAGGCGGCCGCTTTTATTTCAGCTAATTTGGCGTTTGGCCGGCGCGAACAGATTTTGTCGCATATAGAAAAGATTCTTGGCGCGGCAGGTCCTTCTCCTGTTGAATGGATTTTAGCTGACGGTTACAAGTCGTTTTTTTCTTCATCTTTAGAAACTGCCGGAAAATCTTTTTACAGAATGTACACTAACCGCGATATGATTTTATTTTTTGACAGCCTCAAAAAGATTTTTGATGAAAATGAGACTCTTGGAGATTTTTTCAGAAAAAAATGGGAGAAGAAGGGCGGGCTCTTGCACTTTGTAATTGAAGATTCCTTTGACGAAAACTGCGCCTTGATTCCCCATGCAAAAAACTCCGCGGCAAAAAAACTGAATATGCTTTTGCGCTGGCTTGTGCGCGAAAATTCGCCTGTCGACTTGGGATTGTGGACTTGGTATGACAAAAAAAATCTTCTGCTTCCTCTCGACGTTCATGTGATGCGGCAGGCAAACGAGCTCGGCTTAATAAAATCAAAATCCGCAAATCTTATTACAGCCCAAAAACTCACAGAAAAAATGAAAGATGTTTTCCCCGGTGATCCCGCCCGCGGAGATTTTGCCCTTTTCGGCTACGATATTGAAAAATAAAAAAACAAAGCCGGCTTGATTTTTTAACCATGCAGGCTTTGTTTTTCACTTGGCAAAGAAGACGTTTGCTTTGCGGCCATGCAAAGCGCCTGAGTGCTTTTTTTCAATGACGCTCCGCAGTGTCAAAAAAAATGCCGGAGACATTCAAAAATGCGATTTTCTTAAAATTCCTGAAAGCTCCGGAAAATTTCTGTCCGGAAAATTTCCAAAACTTGAAAAATCAGCTTTCAATCGAAATCATGCTTCCGACAGTAGCTCTCTCGGCATAAACTGAACGCTGATTTCTGTATGGATTTGCGATTCTGACCGCGTTAATCTGTTTTTTCAGCTGCTCCATATGAATTTTCAGAAGGTTTCTGTTGTGTTCATTTTGAATCAAAACCTGCTTCTGCAAATTCTCCAGATCCGACTGAAGAGCTTCAATGCTTTCAGTTTCCTTTGAATTCTGATTCGGCACAACGGCATCATACATTCCTTTCATCGGAACAATGACTTTCTGAAGCTCATCGATGTTCGCCACAATCTGGCTTTCAAGCTCGGCGTGCGCCATCAGTGCGTTTCCGTCTTCCTTTTCAATTTTTCCAGACTGCTTTTCCAAAACCAGAAGATATTCTTCAAATTTATTTCTCTGCTGCTGCAAAAGTTTTTTGAATCTTTTTACAATCGCAATTCTTTCCTCAAGCTCTTCATGCGAGATTTCCTTGCCCATAAAAGCCCCCTTGCGCTTGTCTGCGCTTTAGCCTGTGATATTCAAAGTCTGCTGAGGAGCTTTCGTTGATTTTCCCCTTGAAGCAAAGCCCCGGGT
>CAVDRA010000093.1:0-6433 GCA_963611155.1 bacterium
AACCCGCCATCCGCTCCGTCGGTCTCCCTGGCGTAAAGTTTCGCAGTGACATCGCTTTGGCGCATGGAAAGGTCGTCTGCGGCAAAGCCGAGCTTCTCGCGCTTTTCGCGGCTTAAAAAAGCTAGACGCTTTTTTTGAATGTCAAGCTTCTTTTGAGAAGCGTTTATCACAAACTGATATTTAAAGCAGGCGCTCGCCGAAAGCTTGTAGTCAAAGACCGAAATTCCATCCTTTTTCTGCTGCGGAGTGTAGGATTTTCCGTCAAGGAGACTCACAAAAAAGTCGAAAGGATTTTTTATCTTTATCTGGCTTTTAAAAGTTTTCTCAACCTCGATTATTTCTTTTAGCTGCGTTACACAGCGCGCAAGGATTTTGTTTGAGTCTTCAAATTCATTGTTCTCAAAATCCTTTGCTTCAAGAAAATTATTTTTAAATCCGAGCCATGCCGAAAGGATTTTCGCAAAATCCGCGTTTTCATCAAAAAAAGATTTATCGCTTTTTTAAGGCTCCTGTAGAAATCGAGAAGAGGCTTGTTTCCCTGCTTGGACTTATCGGTTGTCTTTGTGTTGGAAGTTTTTGTCAAAGCCGCTTCCCACACGTCGATTTTTTCTGTTCCGAAATTTTTACCCCCGCATTTTTCCTTCTCAAAAGGACAAATGCATCGCATCCGGTTTCCCTCGCGGATCAACTTCTCCTTTACAGCCTGAATTTCATTTTTCCACGGAACAGTTTCATCAAGAAGGAGAGTCCTAACAGAGTCAAATGAAAATTCGTTGTTTCTGCAGGCGCTTATCTCCTTGAAAATCCGCCCGGCGCAGTTTTTTGAAAGCGGCTCGCCGGCGCGAAACACAAAAGGAACTGAATAAAGCTCAAGCTCCCGCTTTAAATAAGGCCTGTAAGTTTCAAAGTCAGGGACAGTCAGGGCTATTTGCGTCCAATCAGCTTTTCCGCTGTTTACAAGAGCGACCATTCTCAGGATGGTTTTCCGGAGCTCTGAGCGCGAATCCGGAAATTCATAGCATTTCGGCGGCATTGTCTCTTTCGGAAGATAAACAATAGAGACATTTTCCGCCGCGCTGAAAATTCCGGCGTAATCTATAAAATCCTCAATCTGCTCTGGATAAAAAATGTAGTAATGCTGTTTTTTGTCAGCAAATTTTATCTCGTCAATCCATCCAGGCTCAAAAAGCTTGTTTTTCTCAAGAAATTCAGAATACCGGGCGTAAAGAATGCTGTAATCCTCGTCTTCGTCATCAAGCTCGCCGTAAGTCTCCTTGTTTTGCTCAAGCCTTTTTTTCCAGATATGAAGAGAGGAAAGATTTTTTGAAATCCAGTCAGCAAAGGCGAATGCGTCTTTTCTATACTCTGGATAAGGATTTATGATTTTCTTGAAAATCTGGTGTTCGGCATTTTCCTGAATCAGCGTATGCACAAAAAGTTTTCTCAGCACTGACGGAACTGCTGAATATCCTTCCTTTTGGGCAGAGACAACCTTTCCCTTGAATATGTCCCACGCAAGAAAACGGCTTGAAGAGACAGATTTTACCGCGGTGTGATTTTCTGTCACACACCAGTCAGCCCAGCTTTGGCAGACAACATCAGTCGCAAACACAAACACGTTTTTTTTGTCCGCGATTTCCGTTTTCAAAAGGCTTTCGATAGAAGCCGTTTCAATAATATTCTGATTTTGATTAGGCATTTTTTATGTTTTTACGTTATCTAAACACAGGCAGAATTGACAAAACAGCACAGCCCAGCAAAAAGACTGCCGAAAAAAGTCAATGCGCTGAGCCCTTCACAAAAAGCTGTCCGGAAGCAAAAAGCAAGCACGCTCTACATCTGGCGGTTCCGGAAAGCTCAACCACCAGATGCTGTACTTATTAGACAGCCCCTAACATTATTTTTATTCGTAGATGAATGTCTCTTTCGGACCCTCGATTGTTACGTTTTCAAACTTGGCGCCCGGAGCGTTGCGAACTCTAAAGCTCTTTACGTTTACTTCCGGCAGTCCGTAGAACATGTCGCTTTCCATCGGCGAGCGTTCTGATTTTTCGTCCGTCGTAAAGTAGCAGTCGCGGATTTCAAGGTTGTCAATCGGCATTTCCGGCAGTCCTACGATAAAGCCTGCGCTTGCCTTGCAGCCCGTTCCCTTGCAGCCGATAATCTTTACGTTGTGGATTCTCGGAGTCTCGCTTGTAACCGGCATTTTTTCCAGACTGAAAAGCGGGGATTTAGTATCTGTAATTCCGCATTTGTAGTACATGTTCATCGCAATCGGGCAGAGGGTGTCGTTCATCACGAGATTTTTCAATTCGATGTCGTTGATGTCGCCGCCGCGTCCTCTTCTTGATTTTATGCGGATTCCGCGGTCTGTGCCTGAAAGGTCGCAGTCGCTTGCGTGGATTCTGCTCATTCCAGCAGCAGTTTCAGAGCCGAGGACGATTCCGCCGTGTGCGTTGCGTACCGTGCAGCCTTTTACTTCTACGCCGACGGTCGGTCTGTTTACGCGGATTCCGTCCGGACCGCTTCCTGATTTAATGCAGATTCCGTCATCGCCTACAGAAACAAAACAGCCGATGATTTTTACGTCTTCGCATGAATCGATGTCGATTCCGTCCGTGTTCGGCGCAGAATACGGATTTTCAATGTGGAGGTTCTGCAGAGTAAGATTCTTTACGTAAAGCGGGTGAACTGTCCAGAACGGTGAATTGACGATTTTAACACCTTCAATCACAACGTTTTCGCAGTTGATGAATTCAATCAGAGCCGGGCGAAGGAACTGTGTTTCGCGTCCGCCACCGCCGCCTGCCTGATTTTCGTATCCCGGGTTCAGTTTTGCGAGGGCAAGTTCATAAGGTTCTTCCGGTTTTGACTGTTTGCGGGCTTTTTTTGCTTTTACGGTTGTCCACCATTTTTCACCGTTGCCGTCGATTGTGCCTTTTCCGGTGATTTTTACGTTCTTTGTTTTTTCCGAGCGGACAAGGGCGTGCATTGCGTAACACTCAACACCTTCCCAGCGGGTAAAAGCCGGAGGATAAAGATTCGGATCAGTTATAAAGACAAGCTCCGCACCATCGCAAAGTTCAAAAACTGTGTCCGACGGGATGTCGATTGGACCTGTAAGCCATTTTCCAGCGCCTACAGAAAGTTTTCCGCCGCCATTTTTCGCGACTGCTTCAAAAGCAGCCTTAAAAGCCTGAGTGTTGTCAAAAACACCGTCGTTTTTCGCGCCAAAATCTTCTATCAAAAATTCTTTCATAAAAATCCATTCCTCAATGTTCAGTTTGTAATTATTTTCTCATTTTTAAAAACCGTTTACAACAAATAGAAGCGAAATATTTTTGAACTAAAACGAAGAAGGCCGCAAAATCATAAATTCTGCCGTTTTCCGGCAGCCATGCAGGCAAAAAGATTATTTTCCGCCGTCACCATTCAAGCAGAGAATTTTTCTGTTCATAAAAATCTTAAAACACTTTTCTGACTTCTGCTTTGAACTGCTTTCCGCGGTCAAATTCGTTTTTGAACATTCCAAAACTGGTCGCGCCAGGAGAAAACACCACAGGAACAGTCTTTTGAAGCTGCTTAGCGCCGCCCGCCGCAAATTCTGATTTTTCAGCAGAATCAAGAATATCGTTTTTCAAACATTCAAGCATTTCGTCCAGACCAGAAAATGGTCCCTTATATCGGATTCCGTTTGCATTGAAATCCGCAACAATTTTATCAGTCGCGCTTCCCTTCAAAAGATAAATTGCAAGAGGCTTAACAGAATTTTCGCAGTTTTTGATTGTCCGGCCGACTGGAGATAAATCCAGGCCTTTATCGGTTCCGCCTGCAAGAAAAATCACGCTCTGCCCAAACGCGCAAACCGCTTCCGCGGCCGCTTCAGGAACCGTCGCTGCCGAGTCATTATAAAATCTGTATGTTGTATTTCCGGCTTTAAATTCATGAAAGAATTCCAGGCGATGCTCAATTCCGCTCCATCTTCCGAGAACATCAACAATCCGCTCGCAAGAAACTCCCATAAGGCGAAGAACAAGCGCCGCGTTCAAGACATTTGTCCTCATATGCTTGCCGGGAACAATCAAATTCCGCAAGACAATCTCCTCAGGCTCAGCCGAGCTTTGAGGAAGCCTGTCTAAAATTTCCAGGCTCAGCCTCGCGACCCCCCGCCCTTTCTTGTCCTGCCACACGCCAAGCACTCCAGATGGAAGAGCTTTCTTGCTATAGCGCAAAATAGTTGCCCGGCATTCCTTAGCAAAAATATCGCCCCAGTTTTCAACCAGAGTTCCGCCGTCAGCGGCAGGGTCGCAGTCAAAATCAAAAACCGCGAAATCCTTTTTTGTCTGATCAGCATAAATCAGCTTTTTGTCATTCACATAAGCAAGCATTGAATGATAGAAATTCTGATGGTCAGGAACAATTTTCGTGATAACAGAGATTTTCGGCTTCAAAAGTTTTCTTCCGCGCAAATCCGCAAGCTGCCAGCTCGAAAGCTCAAGCACAACAGGCGTGGTCTCGTCGGTCTTGTCGAGAAAAGTCAGCGGAGAAACCGTTATGTTTCCGCCAAGAAAGGCATTGAATCCGGACTGCTTCAATCCATAATAAATCGCGCTCACTGTCGAAGATTTTCCCTTCGAGCCGGTAACTGCGATAACAGGAGCCTTTGAGAAATTCAGGAAAAGCGAAATGTCCGTCTCAATATTTTTCGCCGCTGCAAGATATTTGTTTCCGTCGTATTTCACGCCAGGATTTTTTATAACGCAGTCCGCATTCTCAAAATCCGCAATATCATGTCCGCCGAGCTTATAAGTCAGACGCGAAGAATCAAGCCCGGAATCATTTGAAAGAGAATCGATTGTAGGCTTGAGGTCGGCTTCGCCTTTCATGTCAGTCGCGATAACATACGCGCCGTGCTTAAGAAAAAATCTTACACAAGCCTCTCCTCCGCCGTTCAGGCCGAGTCCCATAACAGTTATCCGCTTATCCCTGATTTCCTCAAGCGACTTAAAACAGCAGCCCTGCGGATAAATATGAGGAACCGGAGGCAAAGGCTCAGATTGTTCATTTTTGTCTGACATAAAATTTTCTCCTTTTGGGCGTTACGGCTTCGCCGTCGGGCTATCCAGTGTTCCGGCTCCCGCCTACATTGTTTTGCCAGTTTTCAGCCTCGCAAAGCCGCCGCAAAACAACGCTTCGCGCACCTTCTATCCCTAACGCGCTCGCTTTTTTCTTGTCTATCTTGATGTTTTCAGTCTTCTTGTCGCCTCGAATCTTGCCACAGCCTCGTTTATCAAAAGCTCTGTAAGATCCTTAAATCCCAGCCCGAATTTTCCGCACATTTTCGGGAACATTGAAATTGACGTGAATCCGGGAAGCGTGTTGATTTCGTTCAGATAGAGCTTGCCGGTGTCCTTGTCGATAAAAAAGTCCACACGGGAAAGCCCGCACAAATCAAGAGCCGCGAACGCTTTTTTCGCGAGAGTTCTGACTTCCTCAAGCTGTGTTTCAGGCAAAGCAGCGGGAATCAAAAGGTCGGCCCCGTCAGGGTCGTTGTACTTAGCGTCGTAATCATAAAACTGATGCTTCGGAGCGATTTCTCCAGGTCCATAAGCGGCAAGCTTTTCAAAGCTGTTTTTGCCGTCGAAAGTCGTCGGATTTCCTGTAACGGAGCACTCGATTTCGCGCGCGTTCACAGCCTTTTCAATCAAGATTTTATCGTCCCACTCAAACGCCTCTTTCACCGCGTCTTTCAGCTGCTCAAGATTCTCGGCTTTTCCAGCGCCGTCCGAGCTTCCGGCAGAGCAAGGCTTTACAAAAAGCGGGAATTTCAGATTTTTTTCCGCGTCTGACAAAATTTCAGAATATCTTTTCTTATCAGAAAAGTCTGAACGGCGCATGCAGATTCCCGGAACAACAGGAATTCCAGCGTGCTCCAGAACGGATTTTGTTTTTTCCTTGTCCATTGTGATTGCGCTCGCCAAAGTTGAGCATCCGACGTAAGGCACGTCCAGCATCTCAAAAAGCCCTTGAATCGTTCCATCTTCGCCGTATGTTCCGTGAAGAGCCGGAAAAATCACATCGGAAGAAATAATTTTCCCGTTTTTTCCGCCGGCCAAAAACGTTTTCTCGCGTCCGCCGCCAGGAATCACAAAAACCTCGTTTTCAGGATTCTCGTTCACTTCAAAACGGGCTTTCTCGTCTGCTTTTATTCTTTCAAGCTCGGAATTGTCCTGGAAAAACCATTTTCCAGCTTTTGAAATTCCAATCAGAATAATATTGTGCTTTTCTGTGTCAATGTTCCGCGCTATCGCCGCCGCAGAAACAAGAGATATTTCATGCTCGCCGGATTTTCCGCCGTAAATCAATGTGACTGTCATAATTTTTCTCCCATAAAAAGTCATGAGGAAATATCAATTCCCGATTTGACTTTTTA
>CAVDRA010000094.1:0-6405 GCA_963611155.1 bacterium
TGCTTATGGAATCGGATATTACAAGGCTTGCAGCAATTCTGAATTTAATAAAGAGTTCAAGAAAGCGTTCGATTCAAAGGAGCCTTGCATAGTTGATGTGCAGATCGACATTGACGAGATGATTCTTCCGATGGCGATTCCCGGAAAGCCGATTGATGAGCAGATGATGGCATACGAGAACTGATTTTTATTTTGTTTGGGCGCATCTGCCGCAAGCGGCAGAGCGGGCTATCTAGGACTATAGTATCGTTTTTTTTTGCTGCGCTAAATGGCGCCAAATGCTGTGGTTTCGCAAGAAATGCCTTTAGCATTTCTTGTCGCGACAAGAGGTCGCAACCTTCCTGTCTCATTGCGCAAGCAAGATCGCATGTAAAAAAAGCGGCTTTAAGTTAAAGTCGCCTTTTTTTTATACTAGTCTAAAGCGTGTCCTGCAGAACCTAATACATCGATATTTTTATGCATGTACATCTTCTTTAATTCATCGCGTGCCGGTCCTAAGAATTTTCTCGGGTCAAATTCGCCAGGGTTTTCTGCAAGAACTTTGCGCACGATGGCTGTCATTGCAAGGCGACCGTCTGAATCAATGTTGATTTTGCAAACTGCAGATTTTGCGGCCTTTCTAAGCTGTTCTTCTGGAATTCCTACTGAATCAGGAATTTTCCCGCCGTACTGTTCAATCATTTTTACGTATTCGATTGGAACAGAAGATGAACCGTGCAATACAATCGGGAATCCTGGAAGTTTCTTTTCAATTTCTGCAAGAACGTCAAATGCAAGTGGCGGAGGAATTAAAATTCCGTCAGCATTGCGTGTGCACTGTTCCGGTGTAAATTTACAGCGTCCGTGAGAAGTTCCAATAGAAATTGCAAGCGAGTCGCAGCCGGTTTTGCTTGTAAAATCGATTACTTCTTCTGGCTTTGTGTAATGGCTTTCTGCTGAGTTTACTTCGTCTTCAACTCCAGCAAGAACACCAAGTTCTGCTTCTACTGTTACATCAAACTGATGCGCATATTCAACAACTTTTTTTGTAAGAGCAACATTTTCGTCATATGGAAGAGAAGAACCGTCAATCATTACAGAAGAAAAACCGTTATCAATGCAGTCTTTTGCAACTTCAAAATTAGGACCGTGATCAAGATGAAGAACGATTGGAATATCGCAACCGAGTTCGTGTGCATATTCAACGGCTCCGCGGGCAAGGTTTCTTAAAATGTATTTGTCCGCGTACTGTCTTGCGCCCTTAGAAACTTGCAGTATTACAGGCGATTTTGTTTCTACACAGGCCTGAACAATGGCCTGCATCTGTTCCATGTTGTTAAAATTGTAAGCAGGAATTGCATATCCGCCTTTGATCGCCTTTGCGAACATGTCGCGTGTGTTCACAAGACCTAGATCTTTGTAGTTCACCATCGAAAAATCTCCTTAGTTTTTGTTTGCTGTTTCAATATGTTAAAATCATAAGTCTAAAAATGCTTTATTTCAAGAAAAATAGTTTGTTGCAGTTATTTGCGAGGAAATCTTTTTTAAAATATTTGACAAAGATATGTGCTGGAAATATAATTAAAAACGATTATTTGACTTTTTAAAAAAAGTTGGATGAAAAAGAACTTTTCTAGTGATTTTCAAAATATCTGACGATAATTATAGAAAATCACTGTAAAGATGAAGGAGTTTTGAATGAAAAAGGGCGTAGTAGTTTTTACTAGTCTTGCACTTCTGCTTGCGTTCTGTGTCCCTGTAGCAGCACAACCTAGCTCTAGAGCAGTAGAAACAAGAGTTATTGAGACTTTTGATGATGCTGGAGAAAACGATTTTACTTGGAATATCCAGACAAGTGCTTACATTGACAAAGATAATGGCTATCCAAAAGTGAATTATTTTGAAGCGCAGCCGAATTCTCTCAAGGTTTTTAAAAAGGAAGGAGACACACCGAAAGTTTTTGGTGTGCAGACGAGTTATCTCCGTAAAGGTGAGAACTGGTTTGAGGTTTACCCGGAGAAAGACGGAAAACCTTATGAAATTCCATTCGTAGGAACCGTTACACAGATTGATTTTTGGATTTGGGGTGCAAATTATCTCTATTACATCGATCTTCTTGTCCGTGATGCTGACGGTCGTGTTTATACTCTTCCTGCTGGAAATCTTGCGTTTAATGGCTGGAAAAATGTTATTGTCTCAATTCCGTCATACATCAGACAGCATTCAAGACTTCGTTCTGGTCCAAAGGCAATGACTTTTGTTGGATTTAGAGTAAGAACAGATCCTGATGAATTTGTTGATAATTTCAATATCTTCTTTGATCAGCTTAAATATACAACAAATACTTTGAGCGATATTTTCGATGGTTATGAGTTGAAAGATATTGACTTTGGCGGAAATTCAAGCGGAAGCGCATCAACTACATCACAGGAGAACGCAAAATGAAAAAATTAGTTACTGTTGCACTTGCTTTAGCAATATCAGCTGTTGTTTTTGCTCAGGAAAGAGAAAAACCTGCTGAAAGTCTAGCTACACCTGACCCTACTGTAATGGGAAATGATTCTGCAAAACAGGCTTTGAAGGAAGTGTCTGTTGACAGGTTTGAGTTGGAGGGAAGTTGGAATGCTTCAATTTCTCCTGATTATGGTGTGATTTCTTCTCGTCTTTTTGACGGTTCTCCGATGGCAAAAGAGCCTCTTGCTGGAGAGGAAGATATTCCAGACACAAATGTCCTTGGTGTAAAGGTTGAATTTTTCCGTCGCGGAGTGAATTCATTCTATATCCGTTCTGCGCGTCCAATTCCAATTGAAGGTGTAACAAAAACAATTTCTCTTTGGGCCGCTGGACGCAATATGGATCATAGCTTGTATATTTTGGTTCAGGATTACAACGGAAATAACTTTGAGCTTTATGTTGGTTCACTTGGTTTCTCTGGTTGGAAAAAGATGACTGTTGCAGTTCCTCCTACGCCGGATGGGGAGCATGGAATTATTCAGTCTTCTCCGTATAGTGGAGTAAAACCGGGACTTCGAATCGTTGGATTTAGAGTAGATTGTGATCCAGTTCTTGCCCGCGGAACTTACTATCTCTATCTTGATGATCTTCGCGCAGTTACAGATCTTTATGATATTGAAAACCGTGATGAAGATGATATGAATGATGACTGGTAGTCTTTAGTTTTAGGTTTTGTAGCCTGCTGAGAATTCGGCAGGCTTTTTTTGTTTATGAATAGAATTTATTTTTACAGTGATTTTCATTTTTCAAAATATCGACATTCAACTTGCTTCAAGTTAAAATGGTTTCATGAAATTTAGCGATTTTGGCATAAACGCTTACAATAAAAATAAAAAAGATTTTGATTCAGAATTAAAAAAAGATGATTCTAAGAAAATCGAACAAAACTTTTTTTTTAATAGAAAAACTGTAAATACTCAACAGAAACAGCTGAATAAAGACAATCATTTTGAGGTTCAGAAAACTCATTATGAGGGAAATCCTGAGGCGAAAATAGCCGCTAAAGCTTTGGTTTCTGGGGGGCTGTTAAAAGTTCCTGAGGCAAAACGCGAGCTTGACGGGCGTGAAAATGTCTATAGAAGAGTCGCGAAATTTTTGCTTTTAATTGGAGTCGATGAGGCGGCGAAAATCCTTCCGCACTTGTCTGAAGCTCAAACTGAAAAAATCATTCCTGAAATTGCAACAATACGGACAATTTCAAGCGATGAAGCGGAATCTGTTCTTGAAGAGTTTAAAGGGCTTTTTGACAAGGCGAGAAGCAAGGGCGGAATCAATACCGCAAAAATCATTCTGGATAAAGCTTTTGGCGAGAAAAAAGCCGATGAGCTTCTTGAAAAAGTTGAGCCTTATGCGTCTGGAAGACCTTTTGAATATCTTGCAGAAGCCGATGCTGACAGAGTTTCTGTTTTGCTGAAAGATGAGTCAAATCCTGTTAGGACCTTGGTGCTTTCTTATTTGAAGCCGAAAATTGCAGCCGCTGTGATTTCAGCAATGGACGATGATTCAAAGAAAGACGTTGTGCTTAGACTTGCTAAACTGAAAGAAGTGAATCCTGATATTGTGAAAAGGGTTGACAAGGCGCTGCAGGAAAAAATGAATGCAATAGCGGCATCTAAATCTGATAAAATTGACGGAAAATCAGCGCTTGCGCAAATATTGAAACGCATGAATCCGGAAACTGAGGAAAGAATTCTGAATCAGCTTTCAGAATCTGACGCGAGCCTTGGAGAAGAATTGCGTGAGCGGCTTTTTACTATCGAGGATATTCTTAACGCTGATGAGAAGTATCTTCAGAAATATCTTGTTGAAGCCGACGAGGAAGGTTTGGCTTACCTTATTTCAGGCAGAGAATCTGATTTTAGAGATAAAATTTTGAAAAATGTATCTGAAAACAAAAGAAAGCTTATTCTTGAAACAGAAGATTTTTTGAAACCTATGCGAAAGTCCGACTGCGAAAAGGCCGCTTCAAAATTTTTCAGCGATATGCGGCGGGCTTATGATGATGGAAAACTTTATATAAAAGGACGAGATGACGAAATTTATGTCTGATATTCTTACGGTTGGTGCAAAATATAAAAAATTTAAAGTTCTAAACATTTTTGATGTGGCGGATTATCATTCAAAGGCGATTTATCTTCGCCACGAAAAAACTGGTCTTGAGATTGTCCACCTTTTTAATTGCGATGAGGAAAATCTTTTTGCTTTTGCGTTCCGGACACCAAACCCGAAATCAAACGGCGCAGCGCATATTATCGAACATTCTGTCTTGTGCGGGTCTGAAAATTTTCCTTTAAAAGATCCTTTTGTGAATCTTTCGAATCAGAGCGTGAAAACTTATCTGAATGCGATGACTTATCCTGACAAGACAATTTATCCTGCGAGTTCGATTGCAAAATCAGATTATTTTAATTTGATGAATGTTTATGGAGATGCGGTGTTTTTTCCGAAACTTCAGCGCGAAATTTTCATGCAGGAAGCTCATCGCCTGGAAGTTGACGAAAACGGCGAAGTGAGCATTCAGGGCGTGGTTTATAACGAGATGAAAGGCAATTATTCTTCTTTTGATTCAGTTGCGAATGATGCGATTGCCCTTAGTCTTTTGAAAAATTCTGTTTATCAGAAAGATTCCGGTGGAGATCCTCTTGAAATTTCTTCGATAACTTATGACGAGTTTAAAGCGTTTCATAAGAAATGGTACAGGGCGGACAACTGTCTTGTTTTTCTTTATGGAAATATTCCGACTGTTGAGCAGCTTGATTTTATTCAGGAAAAATTTCTTGACAGAATTGAAGCGCGGAATCCTGATTTTGTTTATTCTGAAAATCGCCGGGAGAAAAACCTTGAGGAATTCTTGAATTATGTGAGAAGCGACAGCCTGAAAAATCCTGTTTACGGCGAATACGAAGGACCTGCCGGCGACAATGAAAAAGGAAGCACGGTTCTTGTGAGCTGGGATTTGGGGCAGGCTGAAAACTGCGTTAAAAACACAGAAAACCTCGTGCTTGCGGGAATTTTGGCGAACCATGACGGATCGCCTTTTCAGAAATCATTGCTGGAAAGCGGTCTCGGAGAGGATACAGCGCCTCAAAGCGGCTTTTCGTCATCTTTTTACAATAAGATTTTTACAATCGGGCTTCGCGGAGTAAAAAAATCAGATTCTAAAAAAGTTGAAGAAGTCGTTATGAAAACACTTGAAAAAATTGTGAGTGAAGGTGTTTCAAAAACAGACATTGAGACAACTCTTATGGGAATGGAAATTTCACAGCGCGAGATAAAACGTGCCGGCTGTCCGTTCTCGTTGGCCCTTGCGGTTAGGCTTGTGAGCGGCTGGCTTTATGGCTATGACATTTCTATGCAGATTCGCTCAAGAAAAGTGCTTGATGAAATCAAGAAAAAAATTGAAAGTTCGGATTTGTATCTTTTGAATCTGATAAAACAGAAATTTCTCGAAAATAAGGCCCGTTCACTTAGCGTAATAACGCCTTCAAAGGAATACTCAAAAAAACGCGAGGAAGCGGAGAAAAAGATAATTGCAGAATCATTAAAGGCGACAACTATAGAATTAATCAAAAAGGAAAACGGGCTTCTTCATAAATTTCAGCAGTCTGACGATGATGTCTCTTGCCTTCCGCATCTTCATCCTGCGGATTTCATAAAAAACGGCCGGCCGCTGATGAACAGGGGAAAATTGGCGATAAATGAGATTGAATCTTCTGATTCCAGAAAAATTCCTTATTTTGTGAGTGAGGAAAACACAAACGGAATAATTTATTTTGACTTGGGCTTTCCCGTTGACTGTCTTTCTGCTGAAGATTACGCTTTTTTGCCGCTTTACAGCGACAGTGTTACCGAATGCGGCTGGAAAAATCTCGGCTGGGCCGAAACTGCTGAGGAGACAGCTCTTTATACAGG
>CAVDRA010000095.1:0-6363 GCA_963611155.1 bacterium
GCTTGGCTTTCTAATTTTTAATTAAATATAGGGATAGACGAATGTCAAAGAGCTTGTATATTGTTCAGAGCTACGTGGGATACGAGAAGAAAATTGAAAGGATTCTTCATCAAAAACTAGACGAAGGTGTTCTTGATTCGAATATTGTTTCTGATGTAAAAGTTCCTGTTGAAGAAGTTGTTGAAATAAAAGACGGAAAGAAAAAATCAAGAAAAAATCTTATTCTTCCTGGATATATAATGCTTGAGATGGACCTTCCTGATATTGGCTGGAAGGATGTTTGCTCTGAAATACGTTCTACACAGGGAGTTGGCGGTTTCGTCGGGACTAAGCCTAATGAGCGTCCTCGTCCAATTCCTAATGATCAGGTCAGAAATATTCTTCAGCGTTCTGGTGATATTAAGGGAGATAAATCGGTTCGTGTTAAGCAGATTTATTCTGTCGGTGATCAAGTGAAAATTAATGAAGGGCCTTTTGCTTCGTTCAGCGGAGCTGTTGATGAAGTTTATGCGGATAAAGCTAAACTTCGCGTGACAGTCCAGATTTTTGGACGTGCGACACCTGTTGAAGTTGATCTTTCTCAGGTTGAGAAGTTGGTTCAATAAAATAATTAAGAAAAAATTAAAGCGGTTTTTATGTTTTATAGAAATCGCTTGTTTTTTTGGGAGGAGCGTAAGTCCGTCGGACATAGGCGTTCCGCTAGAGATTTCTGTTTTAGAAAGCTCATACCAATATAAGGAGCTATTAAAATGGCTGCAAAAAAAGTTGTTGAAGTGTTCAAGATTCAGGCGCCAGCTGGAGCTGCTACTCCTGCCCCGCCAATCGGACCTGCTTTGGGACCAAAAGGTGTTTCTGCGCCTCAGTTCTGCCAGCAGTTCAATGAACGCACAAAGAGCATGGAGAAAGGACTTGTTGTTCCAGCTGTAATCACAGTTTATTCAGACAAGTCGTTTACTTTCATTCTTAAGACTCCGCCGGCTGCAGTGCTTATTAAGAAAGCGCTTAAGCTTGACAAGGGATCAGGAAATCCTCTTCTTAACAAGGTTGGAAAGCTTACAAAAGCCCAGCTTGAGGAAATTGCAAAGACAAAACTTCCTGATGTAAACGCAAACGATTTGGAAGCTGCAAAGAAAATCGTTGCTGGAACAGCCCGCAGTATGGGTGTAGAGGTGGAGGCATAAAATGAAACACGGAAAAAAATATACTGATGCTCTCAAAAAATATGATCCGCTTCAGAGTTACCCAGTTGATAAGGCTTGTGCAATTGTAAAAGATGTGCACTTCGTAAAGTTTGATGAAACTGTAGAGTTGCACGTTGCTCTTAACCTTGGAAAGAGCCAGACAGTTCGTGATACTTTGGTTTTCCCAAACCAGTTCACAGCTGAGAAAAAGGTTCTTGTATTCTGTTCTGATGAAAGAGCTCAGGAAGCTCTTGATGCAGGCGCTGCTTATGCAGGTTCAAAAGAATACATCGACAAAGTAAAGGGTGGCTGGCTTGATTTCGATGTCGCTGTTGCTACTCCGGATATGATGAAAGATGTAGGTCGTCTTGGTATGGTTTTGGGACGCAAAGGTCTTATGCCAAACCCAAAAACAGGAACAGTAACAAATGACATCGTTTCTGCAATCAATGAACTCAAGAAGGGGCGTACAGAATTCCGCGCAGACAAAACTGGAATTATCCATATTGCTGTAGGAAAAGTTTCTATGGACCCTGCTAAAGTTGCTGAGAACGTAAACACTCTCCTTTCAGAGCTTGACCGCAAAAAGCCGGTTGATGCAAAAGCAGACTTTATTCGCTCTGTTTCAGTAAGCTCATCTATGGGACCTGGTGTTTGGGTTTCAGTTAAAGAGGAGGCATAATATATGGCAATTAGAGCAAAAGCACTTCAGCCTGCAAAAACAGCAGCTATCGAAGCTACTAAAAAAACGCTTTCTGATTACAATGACTTCATCTTTACTGAATTCCGCGGCTTGACTGTTGAGCAGATTACAAGCTTGCGCAGAAAGCTTCGTGAGCATGAAGCTCCAATGAAAGTTTTGAAGAACAATTTTGCGCGTGTCGCATTTGAAGAAATGAAAATCGACAATGTTGCTGATTATCTCAAAGGCCCAACAGCAGTTGTAATGGCTAAAGAAGACAGTAACGAAGCTGCAAAGGTTCTTTTTGATTTCGCAAAAGACAACAGCGCTCTTAAAATCAAGGGCGGATATATCCAGAATGAGATTTACGATGCTGAAAAAATGGAAGCTTATTCTAAGGTTCCAGGCAAGAAACAGCTTATCGCTATGCTCATGTCTGCTATCAACGGTCCAGTACAGAAACTTGCAGCTACATTGCAGGCTTATGTGGATAAAAAATCACAGGAAGGCAGTGCAGCAGCAGCTCCTGCAGAAGAGGCAAAAGCTGAGTAATCAGTTTGCCATGCTTGTGAGGCGGGGTCAGGCTTCAATTGCTGTCGACTGTCCCTGCAAAATATAAACTGTGGGAAAACGGTTCAGTTTGTTCCGTCCGCAGAAAACTTTTTGTCTGTTTCAAAATAAGACAGACGTGCCAATTTAGGAGAAGATAATATGGCAGCACTTACAAATGATCAGATTCTTGATGCAATCGCTTCTATGACAGTTCTCGAAGCTTCAGAACTCGTAAAAGCAATGGAAGAAAAATTCGGAGTAACAGCAGCAGTTGCTGTTGCAGCAGGTCCAGCAGCAGCAGGCCCAGCAGCTGAAGAGCAGACAGAATTCAATGTTTCTTTGGATTCATTTGACGCAGCTAAAAAAATCCCAGTTATCAAGGCAGTTCGTGAGATCACAGGTCTTGGACTTGGAGAAGCAAAAGCACTCGTTGAAGGCGCTCCAAAAGTTCTTAAGGAAGCTGTTTCTAAGGCAGATGCTGATGAGATCATCAAAAAGATCGAAGCTGCTGGTGGAAAGGCTTCTAAAAAATAATTATTTTCCGGTAACTAAAAGAAACTTGGAAAGTAATCCGTATTCTAAGATAGTTTAGAATCAATTTCGTTGAGCTTACGTGTAAGGCAGCTTTGTTTTGCGCGTAGGCTTTACGTGTCTAAAGTAACAATTTCTTGCGCTTTGGCGCTTTCATATTTTTGCTTTTTTTCTAAAAAAAGTTTCCCGCAGTCCGGCTGCTTTGTGCTGTGCTTTTATTTCCGCAAGTTTTGCGGCTGATTTTTGCATGTAGCAAACAGAGCGGACAATGATTCCCCAGGAGGGTGCTGATGTTCGCGAAAAGCAGAACAATCAACCGTCAGTATTACGGTAAGAATATTCAGAATTTCATGGAAATTCCGAACCTTATCGACATTCAGACATCGTCTTACGAAAATTTCCTTCAGAAAGACAAACTAGACAAAGGCGAGCCATTGGAAAACAAGGGCTTGCAGGAAGCATTTACATCGACTTTCCCGATTGAAAGCGCAGATGGCGAAATGTCTCTCGAATACGAATTCTACGAGCTTGACGAAAAAAATATCAAATTTTCCGAGCTTGAATGTAAGCAGAAAGGACAGACTTTCGCAGTTCCTCTCAAGGCAAGAATCAACCTGAATTTCCTGAAATCAGGCGCAATTTTGCAGAAGGATATTTATCTTGGCGACATTCCGCTTATGACAGATCGCGGAACATTCATCATCAACGGAGCGGAACGCGTTGTTGTTTCTCAGATTCACCGTTCGCCTGGAGTAATTTTCCAGCACGATAAGGGTGTTTATTCTTCAAGAATCATTCCTTACCGCGGTTCTTGGCTTGAATTTGAAATTGACCAGAAAAAAAATCTCATATATGCGAAGATTGACCGCAAAAAGAAAATCCTTGCGACGATTTTCCTTAGAGCGCTTGGATATAATTCACGTGAGGAAATCATTTCTTGCTTCTATAAGACAGAAAATATTGAAGTTTCAGAAGCTGTAAAAGATTCTCTCGTGGATAAAGTTCTTGCGAAGGCAATATCTGTAAAAGATGACGGCGGAGATGAGAAAATTCTTTTCCGCGCAGGAACTAAGCTTCATCCTCATGATATTGACGATCTTCTCGCCCAGAATATAAAAGAGATCAACGTTATAAAATTCGATGCTAGAAATCGTCCTGGCGACAAGGAAGAGCAGAATCCTTCTCTCGACAGCGATATGATTATCAACTGTTTTGAGCGCGAGGATATAAAATACGCAAAAGAGGGAGCGGAAAACGAGGAGCCGACAAAAGAAGACGCTTTGGCTGCTGTTTACGCGATTCTTATGCCTGGCGAGCCTATCACGGTTGAAAATGCTGAAAAAGATTTGAATTCTATGTTCTTCAGTATCCGCCGATATGATTTGGGACGTGTCGGCCGTTATATGCTGAACAAAAAGTTCAACTATGAGAATCCTTACAATGATTTCACTTTGGTGAAGGAAGATATTATTCAGACAATGAAACGCCTGATCAACGTTTACATTGGAAACGAAAAAACTGATGATATTGACCACCTCGGAAACCGCCGAATCCGTTCTGTAGGCGAGCTGATGACAAATGCCATAAAGACAGCTTTCAGCCGCATGGAACGAATTGCAAAAGAGAGAATGAATCTTAAAGAGACTGAAACTATGAAGCCTCAGGATTTGATTTCTATCAAACCGATTGTTGCCGCAATCAAGGAATTCTTCGGCTCTTCACAGCTTTCTCAGTTCATGGATCAGGTAAACCCTCTTTCTGAGCTTACCCACAAGCGCCGTCTTAACGCTTTGGGACCTGGAGGACTTTCACGCGACCGCGCAGGATTCGAGGTTCGCGATGTACACTATACTCATTATGGACGGATGTGCCCGATTGAGACTCCTGAAGGACCAAACATTGGCTTGATTGTTTCTCTTGCTATCTATACAAGAGTCAATGATTACGGTTTCCTCGAGACTCCGTATCGCAAAGTTGAGGATGGAAAAGCGACTGACCATGTTGATTATCTTTCTGCAATGGACGAAGACAGATATTATGTCGGACAAGTTGCTGAAGGCATGAAGGCTGACGGATCGTTCTCAACAGGAATGGTTTCTTGCCGCCATCAGGGCGACTATACAACACGTTCTGTAAAAGATATTCAGTACATGGACGTTTCTCCTCGGCAGGTAATTTCAGTTTCAGCATCTCTCGTTCCTTTCCTTGAGCATGATGACGCTAACCGTGCTTTGATGGGCTGCAACATGCAGCGTCAGGGTGTACCTCTTCTTTTCCCGGAGCCGCCTTATGTCGGAACTGGAATGGAAAAAAAGGCCGCTTATGATTCTGGCGTTCTTATCAAGGCAAAACATGACGGAGAAGTTATCTTTGTCGCAAGCGATTTGATAAAGATTAAGCGCGATGATTCCAATGAAATCGATCAGTATCCGCTTATGAAATACCAGAGAACAAATCAGGATACTTGTTATCATCAGAGACCTACTGTGCAGGTCGGTGAAAAGGTCAAGAAAGGCGATGTTCTTGGAGACGGACCGGCTACATTTAATGGCGAGCTTTCTCTTGGACGCAACTTGCTTGTCGGATTCGTTCCGTGGAATGGATACAACTATGAGGACGCTGTTCTTATCAGCCGCCGCGTAGTCAAGGAAGATATGTACACTTCTATCCATATCAAGGAATTCCCGATCGAAATTCGCGAAACAAAGCTCGGACCTGAAAAAATCACACGCGACATTCCTAACACATCGGAAAAGTCTTTGGACAATCTTGACGCTGAGGGTATCGTTAGAGTCGGAGCAAAAGTTCGCTCAGGCGATATTCTTGTCGGAAAAGTCACTCCAAAATCAGAGACAGAGACAACTCCTGAATTCAAGCTTCTGAACTCAATCTTTGGTGAAAAAGCGAAGGAAGTAAGAGATTCTTCTTTGCGCGTTCCTCATGGAGTTGAGGGCGTAGTAATTGACGTTCAGCGAATGAAGAGAACTGAAGGCGACGATTTGAGCCCGGGAGTTGACGAAGTTGTAAAAGTTCTTATCGCAAACAAGCGTAAGCTTCGCGAAGGCGACAAAATGGCCGGACGACACGGAAACAAGGGTGTCGTTGCTAGAATCCTTCCGGAAGAAGACATGCCGTTCCTTGAAGACGGAACTCCGCTTGATGTCTGCTTGAACCCGCTTGGTGTACCTTCCCGCATGAACATCGGTCAGATTATGGAGTCTGAGCTTGGAATTGCCGGACGTTATTTGAACCAGTATTTTGAGTGTCCTGCATTTCAGACTCCTTCTCAGGAAATGATTGCGGAAAAGCTCAAGGAAGCTGGTTTGAACCCTGATTCTAAGCAGGTTGTACGCGACGGACGCACCGGAGAGCCGTTTGTCAACCCTATTTTTGTCGGTGTTATCTATTATCTTAAGC
>CAVDRA010000096.1:0-6340 GCA_963611155.1 bacterium
GTGCAGTTAACGTCTCTTCGGGCAAGAAGAAGTGCCACAGGCTTTCCGACAATATTCGATCGGCCGATTACAACAGCGTGCTTTCCGCTTGTCTCAATCCCCATCTTTTTCAGAAGAACGATAATTCCGTGCGGAGTGCAAGGCAGAAATGCTTTTTTTCCAATCACAAGATTTCCCACATTCACAGGATGAAATCCGTCAACATCCTTTTCCGGAGAAATTGCCATTATCACCTTATCTTCGTTTATGTGTTTTGGAAGCGGCAGCTGCACCAAAATTCCGTGGACAGAATCATCTTTGTTCAGGTTTTCAATCAAAGCAAGAAGCTCTTCCTCACTTGTGTTTTCAGAAAGCTCCACAGACTTGTCCATCATTCCAGCCTCGGCAAGGGCTTTCCTTTTTCCAGTAACATAGGAAACAGACGCAGGATTTTCACCGACAAGAATAACCGCAAGACAAGGCGTTATCCCCTTCTCCTTAAGAGATGCGACCTTCTCCGCGACTCCGGCGCGAACCTCAAGCGCAATCTGCTTTCCATCGATAATCTGAGCTGCCATCTTTTTTGCCTCCAATTTTTTAATTATTTTTACTTAAACTTTATTTTTTTCTTAGTGTCCGTCCAGGTAATTCCGGCAGACGTGTTTTCTATAAAACTCCGCCGCTTTATGCGCCAGCAAAGCAAAGAAAGACTTTTTCGCGCTCCCGTTTCAGTTAAAAATTCAATTGGAAGAATCGCGCAAAAGCAATCTCGTTTTAGCCGTAACCTTTCAGCCATGTCAGTTTTTCTTTATAATGTTGAAAATATAGCTTATTTTCCGTAAAATTACTATCTATTTAATAATATCAAAGAGACACTATGAAACAAAAAGAAACCACAAAGCGTTTTCTTGCGCTTTTTTCCGCGATTTTCCTGCTGACATCGTTTGCGTCCGCTGAAGAGAACATGGATGGAAACTCAGACGATGAGACAAAAAAAGAGATTCAGACAAAACAAAGTTTTAGATACAACGAGCCAGGCGACCAGTTCATCAAAATCGACCTAATGGCCACCGCCCCGCTGAATTTCGGAGGCTCATTTCCGCTTTACCGTACTGGAAAAATGTCGCTTGGGGGCGCGGGCTCGCTCGGATACCACAGATTTATCACAAGCTGGTTCGCAGTCGGATTAAACGTTAAGTTCGGCTACAACCCGACAATCGGTGAAAACATTTTCACTTACATTCCGATTCTTCTTGATTTCACATTCCAGCCAACATGGAAAAGATTTGAATTTCCAATCACTTTGTCGGGCGGAGTCGCAATGGAAAACTATCTCAGCCAGACATATTTCCCAGGGCTTACACTTGAAGGACAGACAGGAGTCTACTACAGGGTTACACCAAGCTGGTCATTCGGCCTCGAGGGAAACGTCATGTATATGCCGCAATGGTATTCAGATCCAAGCAAAAACGACTACGGTATTTTCGGCTCGCTCGGCATTTCCGCGCGCTATCATTTCTAGGAGAATCAGAAAAAATGAAAAAATCATTTAAGACATCTTTCGCTGTTTTTCTTTCGGTTCTCACATTTTCTTTTCTTTCCTGCAACGACGTTATTTTTTCCGACATCAGAAACGAAGTAAAGCTCAACGATGCGACTGTAAGCGGTTCAATTCAGTCGATTATAAGGTATAAAGACAACATTTTCGTCGCAAACGGAAGAATTTACTGCCAGCCGAAAACCACGACTGCTGCAGGAAATTGGCAAGAGCTTTCTTATATGCCGGACACGACTGCAAACATCTACAATCTGGCGGCGGATAACGCTTGCCTTTATGCAGTTTCTCTCTCTTATGTAGACGATGACGACGGCTATAATGTGGGCAATGAAAGACAGCTTTGGCGAGGAACGCTAACCGAAGATTCGGATGGAAATATCACAGGAGCAACATGGGAATGTCTTTTGACGCTTGATTATTCAAGCACAGAATTTCTTATTTTCTGCACAAACACGCCGTTAAATAGTAACAGAACAGCTTTTTTCAGATACGGAGATGCTGTTTTCAAACTTTCAAGCTCGCTTACGGCCGAACAAACAGATACAAGTTCATGGACCGAAGTTTCAACCAGCGATTATTTTTCCGTGGCGAACAGCGGAGACATTTCAGACGTTTGCAGCGCAACTTACCTTGCCAATGAAGGCGTGATTCTTTCGCCTTACCGCTCCGCGACATCAAATGAAACTGAATCAGGCGCGGCAGCTAAACCTTGTGTCTATACCGCCAACAGCGATGATATTTATTATTCAACCGACGGCAGCACTTGGACTTGCCTGGACACAGACAGCGACACAATCATTTCAATCGGTTTTTCGCAGGATTATATGCTTCTTGGCACTGATGAGGGAATTCAGCACGTTACTATTACAAACAATGTTCCTGGAGCTTCAACTCAGGATTTTGACAACAATGCGGCTTCGGCCCTTTCTTCATATTATGAGGTTCCAGCTTTGCTCGTTGTAAATCCGAGCCAGTCAGAATCAGGAACTGCGATTTTTGCGGCGGCAGAGTTCTCTGGCTCTTCATCAAGCACTTCCGCAACGCTCGACAACGTTGGCTTATGGGGCTATTATCCGTCAGCTGACGAATGGAACCGCGAATAGCGGAAAATAATATAAGTCTATCAGACATTTTATAGAACCAGGCGGTTTTGCGGCAATGCTGCGGACCGCCAATTTGTTTTATGGCTATTAAGAAATGACACGCGTGCAAGTCCTGTTTCTGCTTTTGCAAAGCCCGTTTTATGCCTGAATCGGTTCTGCTTAATAGTCCTTTTCGTGGTATAATCGCAGCTGAAAAAAGGAGATTTTCTGTAAAAGCTCTTTTTCATTTTCTTTTTTTGCGAGTTTTTAATTCAAAAAACTCGGGCGTTTTATTAGACTTTCTCAAAAGCGCCATCCTTGGCGCAAATGCAGATAAATGTTTTTCTTGCTTTGCAAATTTCGAGGCGAGGTAGCCAGGAAAATTATGGACGATTTATTTGATAACGCAAAATCACAGAAACAGCCGCTTGCCGCCCGCATGAGACCCCGAAATTTGGATGAATATATCGGGCAGGACCATATTGTCGGAAAAGGACGGCTTTTGCGCCGCGCGATTGCGGCAGACCAGCTTTCCTCAGTGATTTTCTACGGTCCGCCGGGAACAGGAAAAACAACTCTTGCCCGCGTAATTGCGAATCACACAAAGTCAAATTTCATAACACTCAACGCGGTTCTCACAGGAGTCGCAGACATACGCGACGCAATAAAAAAGGCTGACGACTTTTACAAGCTCTACAACCGCCGGACAATTCTTTTTGTGGACGAAGTTCACCGATGGAACAAGGCTCAGCAGGACGCGCTTTTGCCGTGGGTAGAGAACGGCACGATAATTCTGATTGGAGCGACAACAGAAAATCCTTTCTTTGAGGTGAACAAGGCTCTTGTAAGCCGAAGCCGCGTTTTTCAGCTAAAGCCGCTCACAAAAGACGACTTGATGAAGGCCGCGAGAATGGCCCTTTCAGACGTAGAACGCGGATACGGCCACTGGAATGTGGAATTTGAAAAAGGCGCTCTAGAGCATCTTGTTGACACCGCCAACGGAGACTGCCGCTCGCTTTTGAACGCGCTGGAGCTTGCGGTTGAAACAACACCCGAAAAATGGGACCCGGCGGCAAGAATTCCAGTTCCGCCGTATGGAAGCACGATTTCAATTTCAAAAGAAACATCCGAAGAGTCGATTCAAAAAAAAGTCGTGCTATACGATCGTGACGGAGACTATCATTACGACATTATCTCCGCTTTTATAAAATCGCTTCGCGGACGAGACCCCGACGCGGCAATGTACTGGCTTGCGCGCATGGTAAGGGCCGGAGAAGATCCGCATTTTATCTTCCGCCGCATGCTGATTTCTTCCTGCGAAGACACCGGCCTTGCCGATCCGAACGCAGTTTCCGTTGTAAACAGCTGCGCTGAGGCTTTTGACCGGGTGGGGCTTCCAGAAGGAAGATATTTTCTTGCGCATGCGGCCCTGTATCTTTCAACCTGTCCAAAGTCAAATTCTTCAATGGCATTTTTTGATGCGCTTTCGAGCGTTGAAAAAGAAGACGCTGAAGTTCCGAACCATCTCCGGGATTCTTCAAGAGACGCCGAGGGCTTCGGGCATGGAGACGGATATTTGTATCCGCATGCTTACCGCGACCACTGGGTTTCTCAGCAGTATCTTCCAACCGAGCTTGTCGGGCGAATTTTTTACACTCCAACAACACAAGGCTACGAGGCGAAAATCCGCGATGAAGTTTTAAGCCGCAGGGAAATGCAGATTTCGAGAATTCTTGAGGGAATTGCGCCCGAAAAGCCAGCCTCCGGCGCAAGCTGCGGAATGCACCCTCTTCCGCACTTTGCCGATGACTACTCAAATCCAATTGGCGAATGGTGGATAAACCAGAATTTTAAGCAGAACGAAACCGTAAAAACAGAGAATCTTACGTTCAGCCCGAAAAACGAGCGCAAAGAAGCGACTTTAAGCAAAGCCGACAAGATGTGGCGGAGCCGGCTCGACACAAACCGCGCTGAAATTCTTCTCTCCGTTCGCGATGCGATGGTAAAGCTCGCAAAACTTGAACGTCACGCGCGTTCCCTTATCTGGAATGCTGACGACGGACTTTTGCTCTGGGAGGTAAGCCGAAAAACCCCAGAAGGAATAACCTGCGGAATTTGCAAAAGCGAGAAAGGACAAGAAATCATGGAGCAGTACGGACGGACTCTTGACGATCTTGACCGCCCTCTTTTAGTCACGCGGCCGAAAACAACAGAGAATTTTCTGACAACAGAAGCTTTTCAGCAAATTCTCGAGGATTTTTCAAAGAAAGAAATTATTTTTGACAGAATTTTTTTCCGGGATCCTTTTACAACGCAAGATTCAGCTGACGTGCTCGCATACAGCCTGGACAAAATTTCAAAGTCGACATCTCTCTTGCCTCAAAATTTTAAAGCAGTAATTTCGCAGCGAATTCCCCGCAACGGGCAGAGAATCGGTGATTTGATTTTGACTCAGGTTCTGCGCCATTCCTCTGCAATTATCGATGAAAATTTCGACATCATGATGAAGAAAATGCAGCTCGCAGAAAATGAATTTTTCGGAGACGAAAGCAATCCGCTTTTCGCATGGAACGCCGATTCGATAAAAGAAAGCTTCAAAAAATATGATTTTGAAGTAAAAAGCGCGACAAAAATTATGGAAGAAAAACGCCGGATTACGGAAAAGGAAATTTTCAAATGGTTCGATAAAAATTCTTCCAGCTACGGAGCGTCACTTTACAACGCTCTTGGCGGAGAAGACCTTGAAAAAATCAAAAACCTGCTTTTAGTTTCAGCACAGAAAAACATCTTCAGCTGGAAAACCGAAATTGAGTTCCTGACGGTAAGTGTGATAAAATAAAGGCGAATGCGTTAGGGACTGTAGAGGCGGCGAAGCCGTTCTTGGACATCATGTCCTGGGAAACAAAATTCCCGAAAAAGATTATGCCTGAAAATCTCCGTCCGCGGAGGTCTTGGCACGGAAATGATGGCCAAGAATGAAGCATAGCGGAACCTCGAAAGACCCGACGGCACGAGTTTGCAAAGCAAACTCGTGAAGCAAAACAAAGTTTTGCGGCGAACGCCCAAAAAAGAAAAAATAAATAACAGGAGACTAAAATGAATTTTATTTTCTTAGGACCACCAGGAGCAGGAAAAGGAACTTTGGCGAAACAGGTTGCGGAAAACTATAAAATTCCGCACATTTCAACAGGCGATATTTTCCGCGAGAACATCAAGAACCAGACAGAACTCGGAAAAAAAGCGAAAGCGATTATTGATGCCGGCGGCTTGGTGAGCGACGAAATCACAATCGGGCTTGTAAAAGACAGGCTTTCAAAAGATGACACAAAATCAGGATACATTCTTGACGGATTCCCGCGCACAATTCCACAGGCAGAAGCGCTTGAGACTTTTGCGAAAATTGATGCTGCCGTAAATTTTGACATTGAGGACAGCGCAGTTGTTGAGCGTCTCGGCGGAAGAATCTGCTGCAAAGACTGCGGACAGATGTACCACATCAAGAACAACCCGCCGAAAGTTGCAGGAAAATGCGACAAATGCGGCGGAGAGCTTTACACACGCGACGACGACAAGCCTGAGTCAATCAAGCATCGTCTTGAGGTTTACCGCGAGTCAACAGCTCCGCTTATCGATTTCTACAAGGCAAAAGGAAACCTTGTCGATGTTGACGCAAAGCCGGCTCCGGAAAAAGTTCTTCAGGAATCCGAGACCAAATTTCCTA
>CAVDRA010000097.1:0-6288 GCA_963611155.1 bacterium
CCATTAAAGTTCCGTAGTCGTAGCGCTTATTCTTGATCGGATCCATATTCTGCTGGATTGACTCAATAATCTGCGCCGACATTCTGATTTCACGGTTTACAGTACCGACAATTTCCTGGTTACCAATATTTTTCATGTAATAGCCAAGAACGAAGAAATACGAGTAAAGCTTCGTGAAAACTTCGTTGTCGTAGTCAGTGTAGATGTTTCCGCCGGCCTTTTGTCCAAGAACAATCAAGCCGAGAATATGGCGTCCTTCGTTCAGGATAATCACCGCGTCCGAGCCGGTTTCGTCAAAAAGTTTTATAAGGTCGCCGCGGACCGAAGAATAAAGGAAGCCGACATCGATTTGGCTCCGCAAAACAATACGCTTGTTCTGGTTAAGCAAAGAGTCAAAAAGCCGTCCTTTCATCGAAATTTTTATATGCTTTTCATCATTGCGGTCGTAAACAGAATCCATTTCCTCGTTTCCGCTTTCAATCAGAATCCGCATAAACGACATACCGATATTTCTGCGGAAAATTTCCTGCATATTTCTTACAATGTTTTCAGGGTCGTCAGAAAAGTCAAAATTTGACAAATCTTCCTCAAAGCGCGCCGCATACTGCTGGGTGCGAAATCCAAGCCGTCTCGTAAAGATTTTCAAAAGCTGGTAAGCGACAATTACGACAACGGTAATCACACAGACAAGGTAAACATAGAACCGTCCAGGATGCAAAGTGTGAACCGGCCATAACCACGCAAAAGCGATTCCGGTAACAACAGACGGAATTACATAGCAGACAAGACCTTTTAGAATAAATCCAGCGAGCGAGAAAAAATCATACAAAAAGTCGATGATTGCAGCTCTAAAGAGAACCCACTGGGCAAGAACAAAAGGCGCAAGAAACAAAGCCGAGAACATCGGAACGCGGTTTGAAGCCTTTGAAATAAGGAAAAGGCCGCCCCAGCCCAAAATACAGGCAATAGCGTTCAAGGTTGTTTTCTCGTGGTCAAGCTTGCCGTCCCTGTTTTCAGAACGCAAAAGCATAATGATTATCGAGAAGAACGGAACGAACAAGAAGATTATGACTCTGTAAAAGTCAAACCAGTTGTACGGCAAAAGCCTTGAAAGGCTTCCGTAAAAAAGCGATGTCGACTCAACGCGCAGACCGATAAAGTTTGTTACAGTGACTCCGACAAAATGGAAAAAAACCGCCCAGACACACCAGATTGCGCCGCCGATTTCAACCGCGCGCGACAGAAATTTTCGCTCGGCTCTCGGGAACAAAACACAGTAAACGCTGTACTGGATTATATAAATTCCAAAAAGGACATAAACGGTTTTTCCAAGAAAAAGAGTGAAATGCTCAGGAACTTTTCCGAAAGTCAAGATACAGACCGCCAGGCAGGCACAAGTCGCCGCAAGAAAAACGTTCAAGCCGATTACAGGGGAATTTCCCTCGTTTCCAGTTTTATTGTCTGTATAGGCGGCAAGCCACAAAAGAAAAAGCGTAAAAGCTACGTTCAATACTGCGTAAATCATTTTTTCCCCACCTTTGCGACAAGCATTGTAAGGTCATCGTGAAGTCTTGTGTCAGCATTATATGACATTACAAGATCAACCATATCTTTAATAAAATCATCAGGATCTTTAGACGCGCTCGCCTTGATTGTGTCTGTAAAAAGCTGCGTATCTCCAAGCTCCACCTTGTTCGCATCCATAACCTCAGAAATACCGTCCGAAGCCATCATTATCAAATCGCCTGAAAAAAGCCTCTGCTCAGAGACTTTTATGTCGCCTGCCTCGATCGGAATAATTCCCACAATCGAACAGTTTGAAGAAAGCGACTTGATTCTATATCCGTCAGGAGAACGCGTTACAACAATCGGATCAGACATTGAAGCATTGACATAAGTAATTTTCATTTTTTCCGTGTCAACAATTCCGATAAACAAAACCGTGTATTTATCCTGCAGGTGCATGCTTTTGATTGCGGCGTCAACAGCGATAATCATTCCAGGCAAATCTTCCTTATTCTGCAAAATTTTTACAGTGTTCATAACCAAGCCCATAACGAGAGCCGCGGCCAGACCTTTTCCGGAAACGTCGCCAAGCATCAAAAGAGTCTTGTTCTCGTCAATCGGAAGAACTGTGTAATAGTCGCCCGAAACGTTAATCAGAGGCCTAAAATACGCGCCAAGCTTAAGTTTCTTGATTTCAGGCATTTTCTGAGGCAAAAAGGATTTCTGTGCTTCTGCAAGCTGATCCCATTCTGTTGAAAGCTCGGAGATTTCAGACAGGCTCGAAATGATTCTTGAGCGGTTCTGAAAACGGCAAAATTCCTCGTAAAGTTTCGGATAGATTTCAGAGTCAATCAAATATGTGTAACGGTTAAAAACATAGAAATGCTCAATGTCAGAAACGAAGAAAAATCCGCGCATTTTTTTCTTGTTCACTTCAAGCCCGAGATCATCGCTAATAAAGTTTATAGGATCATGCCAGTCCGCGGTAAAATGCTGGGCAAGCTTCGCCATGATTTCAGGCGAGGAAGTCACTTTGTCAGGACTGTTGTAAAGAACATAGTTTGTAGCGCGGTCAACATAAAGAACAGCGCAGTCTGCTTCCATTTCAAGGATGTCGATTACAGCCTGCTTAAAATCATCAAGGGAATAGCAAAAACGGAGCCGCTCGATAAATTTCGTAAAGTAAGCTGTCGCTCCCTTTTCCATTACGTTTTTTTCAATTTTCTCTCGCGCGTTCATAAAGATTGTGACGCTTGTAAAAAGCAGAAGCGCAAAAACAAGCGAGGTTACAACAACAGGGAAGAAGTTTGAATAAGTTACATAATCAGTAAGCTTGATTTGAGGCGCAAGATAAGTTGCGATAAAGATAAAAGAAACGGCAGCCGCAATATTAATTCCAATAAGGGCTAATCGCCTTCTGGCCTTAAACATTATTCACTCCCATAAAAGCCAGCGGAAGAACAATTCCTTTTGATTCTGGCTTTTTTTGTTGCCCCGCAATAAAACGAGAAACAACAGTCAAATAAAAAAGTCTGCAACGCAAACTCGTCGATAAACTTCCCTGCGCTTTTCAGACAAGGTTTTTATCACATCAATTTTTTCACCAATACAGCGCAACTGCATGCTTTTTCTTGTCGCATAAAAAAACATGCAATTCTCTATTTATTTTCGGAACACATTCAGAAAATCCTTAGCAATGAACGAAAAGGCCGCCGAAGTTTTTTAGGCAGCCCATATTTTTCGCTGAGTCAACTTTCAATAATCTGAAACAATTCCATGGAAAATCCTAAAATCAATACTCGTCGTCTCTAGACTCGTAGTTTCCACTTTCTGAATTTCTTCTGCCGGAAAAACCGCGTCTTTCACGGTTTTCAAAACGTCCGCTTTCTTCCCGTCTGCTCCTGTCGCCGCCGAAATTCTCACGGCGGGAATAGCCGCGCTCATCCCTGTCTCTGCGCTCCCGGGAAAAATAAGAGCGTGAAGAGTCTCTTGAAGGAGCAAAATTTCCGCGGCCGCGGTCTTCCCTGTCAAAGTCTCTGTGTGAAAAATCCCGGTCGTCTCTGTCTCTACGCTCAAACTTTCTTTCTCCGCTGAATCCAGAACCGAAGCGTCTCCGAGGATTTTCCACAGCCTCGCTCACACGGATTCTGCGCCCGTCAACATCTTTTCCGTTCATTCCGCCGATTGCGCGCTGAGCTTTTATTTCGTCATCAATCTCAATAAAACCAAACCCCTTTGACTGGCCTGTATATTCATCTTCCTTGATTTTTACAGAAACAACATCAGCATAGTTTGAAAAAAGCGTCCGCAAAGTGTCTTCGGTTGTGCTGTAGCTAAGATTTCCAACGTAGAGTTTCATAAAGTTCCTCGTTACTAAAAATTAAAATTTCTCTGATTATAATGCGTTTTATGATTTTGGAAAACACTGGAATTACGGCTTGTGCCAATGAAAAAACGGGATTTTTTCAGCTTAGATATTTGCCGGCTTTTATTTTTCCAATTCCTATCATGCGTTTTTTTCTATATATTTATCCGCATGATTAAGAAGGAAATTTCAGACACTGAGCTTCTATCTCATTTGGAGAAAATTCACAAAGACGAAATGACAATTTTCGTGATGGCAGACGGACAGTTCCGCGGAGCGTTCTTTAACGGAACAAGGCTTGTAAACCAGATGCGCTTACAGCACAATCTCGGAATACTTGAAACGATGGTTTTAGGACAGGCAATGCTTTGCGCGGCACTTATGATTCCGACAATGAAAGGACGCGAGCATCTGACTTTCAGATACGACACTGACGGCCCTGCGGCAGGATTTTCCGTTGAGGCAGATTCAACAGGCTATGTAAGGGGATTTTTGCTTCAGAACAGAATTCCGGTTGAAAAGCCTCTTGAAAGCTGGGATTTGTCTCCGTTTTTCGGAGAGGGAACTGTCACAGTTTCGAGAATCGGAGAAGGAATGAAAGCCCCGCAAACCGGAACGACAGAGATTGTCTACAAAAACATAGCGAAAGATTTGGCTCATTATTTCCTGCAGTCGGAGCAAGTTCACACAGCGTTCAACACAAGCATTCAGTTTGACGACAAAGGGCGCGTTATCGGAGCCGGCGGAATGTTCTTGCAGCATGTTCCAGGAGCCGGAGGAAAATCGAAAATCAGCGCGCAGACTGCAGACTCGGGCGCTGAGGACAAAAAAGAGACCGAAGATATTCTGATTCAGAAAGTCGAGAACGCATTCAGGGCAATGCCGTCAATTGGAAAATGGTTTGCCGACGGAGGCGACATGGAGGACGTAATCTACGGCCTTTTCCGTGAATTCAATCCGGCCGCGGTTCTAAACAGAAAAGTGGAATTCAACTGTCCTTGCAGCGCGGAAGGATTTGCCGAGCATATCAGACATCTGCCGAAATCAGAGCTTGAAGATATTCTCGCGCACGACAAAGAGCCTATTGAAGTCGCATGCCACACTTGCGGCTCAATTTACCAAATAAGCAAGTCAATGCTTAAATAATTGAACGAATATCTTAAAAACGTTACTATTTGTAGTATCGATTTTTTTGGGAGTAAATGATGCCAACACCTTTGGAAAATTACCTTTCTTCATGCAACGGAAAACCGAACGTTGCAATGACAGCTTACGTTGCAAACCTTCAGCAGGTTGCTTCTGTAAATCCTTCAATCGCCGCTGATGTTGTAAATGAAATTGAAAACCAGCGCAGCCACTTAAAGCTCATTGCTTCTGAAAACTACTGCTCTCTTGCAGTTCAGTCTGCAATGGGAAACCTTCTTACAGACAAATATGCAGAAGGCTATCCAGAGCACAGATATTACGGCGGCTGCGTAAACGTTGACGCAGTAGAAATGACCGCTGCCCGCGAAGCAGAAAATCTTTTTGGTGCAGACTATGCTTATGTTCAGCCACATTCGGGCGCAGATACAAACCTTGTTGCATACTGGGCAATCCTTTCGGCAAAGGTTGAAACACCGACCCTTCAGGAACTCGGCGTAAAATCCCTCAACGATCTGACGGCAGAACAGTTTGATGAACTCCGCCACCGTTTCGGCAATCAGAAACTGATGGGACTCGACTATTCCTGCGGCGGACACCTTACGCACGGCTACAAGATGAACATTTCCGCACGCATGTTTGAAAGCCATCCTTACGGCGTTGATAAGGAAACAGGTCTTCTTGACTATGACGCAATCGAAAAGCAGGCAATGGAAGTAAAACCTCTCATCCTCTTGACCGGATATTCGGCTTATCCTCGCGCAATCAACTTCAGGCGTTTCCGTGAAATTGCAGACAAATGCGGAGCAGTCCTCATGGTTGACATGGCACACTTTGCAGGTCTTGTTGCGGGAAAAGTTTTTGAAGGCGATTTTGATCCTGTAAAATGGGCAGATGTCGTAACGACAACGACACACAAGACGTTGCGCGGACCACGCGGCGCCATGATTCTCTGCAAGAAAGAATTTGAAGACTACGTAAACAAGGGCTGCCCAATGGTTTTGGGCGGACCTCTTCCGCACGTAATGGCAGCAAAGGCAATCGCATTTAAAGAAGCAAATTCAAAAGAATATCAGGAATACGCACATCAGGTCGTAAAGAATGCACAGGCACTCGCAAAAGAATTGCAGGCGCTCGGCGTTCGCTTGCAGACAAACGGCACTGACAATCACCTCATGCTCGCAGACATTACGTCTTACGGACTTACAGGAAAGCAGGCAGAAGAAAAATTGCCGGAATTTTTGAGGAAAACTGGAATTTCAGAAATAAAAAAT
>CAVDRA010000098.1:0-6278 GCA_963611155.1 bacterium
ATTATATGGTCTTTAAAACTGTCAAGCCCATTAAACTTTTCTATTGTATTGTCCGCATAGACATAAACACCGTTCTGTGCCTGAGACAAAATCCATATCCGGCCGGCAGTGTCACAATAAAGCTTTACAACGGAAATGTCTTCTGCGCCAATTTTTTCAAGCTCGCTAAAGATTCTTGCATAGCCGTTTTTGTCAACAATCACGACACCGGAAGTTGTTCCAATCCAGATGTTTTCTTCATTGTCTTCGCAGATCGAGCGGATTGAATTGTTCGGCAACCCGTTTTCCGTCGTGTATTCTTCAATTTCGCCGGATGGAGCAATCTTTCTTACGCCTTCGTCGTTTGTGCCGACCCAGAGATTTCCTTTTGAATCTTCAAAAATAGTGCGTGCCGCAACAAAGGAATATTTTTTTTCTGTTCTCCGGTTGAAGGTGTCAAACTGAACGCCGTCAAAACGAACAAGCCCGTCATAAGTTCCAAGATACATATATCCTGTTGAAGACTGGATAATATCAGTAACAGTGTTTCCCGGCAGCCCGTCAGCTGCAGTCCAGACATCGGGAACAAACTCGGTCAAAAAAGAATCCTGAACACTGACGTCATCAGAGCCTTGAGAATAAATAAGAGATGATGAAAAAAATACCGTCAGCAAAAAAGCAATAGCGAAGAAGTTTCTCATAAAAAAGATTTTCTATCAAATAAAGTTTTTTGACAATAAAAAAACAATGCGGAAAACACGCAAATCGCAAAATTTGCTGAAACAGGCTTAAAATTAAGCTTGTTTTTCTCCCTGCCGTGAAGTTTTTTTTAAGAAAAATGTTTTCTCTATTTTTAAATTCAATTCCGATTATTTTCGCGTTAAAAAAAACAATGTTAAAAAAAGCGGCTGCCCTAAAATTTTATTTTCAAGACAGCCAGAATTTTCATTTTATTTTTATAAAGACAGCTTTATTTTTCGAGGATTTTTTTAACGTCAGCTACAATCTGTTCTGCCGTCATTCCAAGTTCCTTCAACAGCTTCTCCGGATTGTACCGGTCGTAGAATTTCTTTTCCAGACCGTAGCTCTTCACTTTCATTTTCGATGCACCATAGAACGAAGCGATTTTCTCGCCGAATCCGCCGCTCAAGATTCCATCCTCCAGCGTAATTACAAGCTCGTGGTCTTTTTTTAGCTCTTCCAGAAGATTTCTGTCAACGCCGCTTGCAAAACGCGGATTTATCAAAGTCGGCTCAAATCCAAGCCCGCTCTTTATTGCCTCCGAAACGGTCTCCCCTTTCTGATAAAAATCGCCGAGCGCGATAACCGCAACTTTTTCGCCTTTTTGCTCAACTTTGAAATTGTCAAGCGCGTCAAAAGATTTTTCACAGGCACAAGATTCACGATGAAAAACTTCATTTCCCGGAATCAGAATCAAAACAGGATGAGATTTCTGTCCGGTTGACCAGTTCAGCATATTCAAATATTCTTCCGCGCATGTCGGAGCAAGCACCACGAGGTTCGGAATATTTGAAAACGCCGCAAGCCCGAAAATTCCCAAGTGAGTAACGTCCGTCAGCCCCGAAAAAGATGTGTAGTTCATAAGCATTGTAACAGGAAGATTGTTAATGCAGACATCCTGCGAAATCTGATCATAAGCGCGCTGCAGGAAAGTCATATTTGTAACCAAAAGCGGATTTCCGCCGTTTTTCGCGATTCCAGCGCAAATCGCAACCGCAGCCTCCTCCGCGATTCCTACATCAAGATACTGCGCGCCGAGCTTTTCGCGAAGTTCAGGCATAAGTCCAACCGAAGCCGGCATTGCAGGAGTTACAACAACAAATTTCTTGTCTTTTGCAGCACGTTCCATAATCCAATTTGGAGTAATCGCACCGTAGCTTTCGCCGTTTCCAAAATTCACAGCCGGCTTTCCTGTCGCGCGGTCAAACGGAAGAGTCCAGTGCCAGGCCTCCTTGTTTTTTTCTGCAAGCTCATAGCCTTTTCCTTTCAATGTGTGGATGTGAAGCACAATCGGATGGTCAATATCCTTTACCTTTTCAAAAAGCGAAATCATCGCGCCGATGTCATTTCCGTTTTCCTCGTAAATATAGTCAAGACCGAACGCGCGGAACATATTGCTTTCAGATTTTCCGTTTGTTTCACGAAGCTCTTTTAAATTTTTGTAGATTCCGCCGTGATTTTCAGCAATAGCAATCTCGTTGTCATTCACAATAATGATGAAATTTGAATTCAGCTCAGAACCGGCAACGCTCAAAGCCTCAAGAGCCTCTCCGCCTGAAAGAGAACCGTCGCCAATCACCGCGATAATATTTTCCTTTCCGCCAAGAACATCGCGCCCCTTCGCAAGACCTGCCGCCAGCGCAATCGAAGTGGAAGTGTGCCCGACATTGAAAAAATCGTGCTTGCTTTCATCTGGATTTGTATAGCCAGAATCATCCGAAAAATGCGCATAGTCCAAATATCCAGCCTTTCGTCCAGTCAAAATCTTGTGTATATAACTCTGATGCGAAACATCAAAAACAATTTTATCCGAAGGCGAGTTAAAAACATAGTGAAGCGCAATTGTTGTCTCAACCATTCCAAAATTCGGCCCGAAATGCCCGCCAATTTTCGTAAGCCGGTTGAACAAAGCTTCCCGGATCTCAGCAGCTAAAGCTGTCATTTCTGGCAAAGAAAGTTTTTTCAAATCAGCCGGCGAATTAATTTTTTCCAAATACATATTTTCCCCTAAAAAAGCCTGAATAAAACTTCCGTTTCGACGATGGCTTTTTTCAGCCTCGCAACAAAACGAAAGGACGCATACGCAGATTATTAAGTTACATTTTGTAGCTTAATAAAAATATAATCAAAGCAATGTTGCTTGTCAATATTTAGCTTAAAACGAAGAATCGCAAAATCCTGGCTGTTTTGAAAGTTCCCCAAAAAATTACATTTTCCTGTATTCTCTTGCCAAAAGCACGGTGCTTGTAATCGCGGAGCAGGTTGTGGCCAGAGGCTCGGCAAAGAAAATTCCTTCTGCTCCGAAAAAATACGGCAGAATGAGCGCAAGCGGAATCAGCAAAATTATTTTTCTTAGGCAGGCGATAAAAATTGAAGTCTTTGCGTTTCCGATTCCGACAAATGTTGTCTGCGCGGAATTTTGAATCCACATAAGCCACATTCCGGCAACGTAGACCGGCAAAAGCTTTTGTTCAATCTGTAAAATTTGGCTGCTGGATGTAAAAAGCGAGGCGAATTTTTGAGGAAAGACTGTCGCGCTTAAAACGAGGCAGATTGTTACAATCCCGTTTACAAAAAGCATTTTTCGTATTACTTCTTTTACTCGGCTGATTTTTTTTGCGCCAAAATTGTACGAGATTATCGGCTGAACTCCGTTTGAAAATCCCGAAACCGGAATAAAAATTATCTGCATGACGCTTTGCATAATCGTCATTGCGCCAACGTAAATGTCGCCTCCGTAACGCTGCAAGCCAGAGTTAAAAACGACAAAGATTGCGCTTTCCGTTGCCTGCATTACAAAAGGAGACGCTCCAAGCGAGCTGATTTTTTTTATTGTCTTAAAACTTGGCTTTAATATGGAAGAATTCAATCGAATTTCTGACTTTTTTGAAGCCAGAAACGAGACAATCCAGACCGCACTAACGCATTGCGAGATTATCGTTGCAAAAGCCGCGCCTTTTACGCCCATTCTAAGCGTAAAAATAAAAAGCGGGTCAAGTATGATGTTCAGAACCGCACCAATCAAAATTGAAACCATCGCCGTCTTAGCGTGTCCCTGGCAAGTTATGAACGGATTCAACCCGACAGAAAGCTGCACAAAAATCGTTCCCAAAAGATAAATTGAAAGATAGCCGTCCGCATAAAGCAAAGTTTTTTCGCTCGCGCCAAAGAACATAAGAACCGGCGTCTTGAAAACCAGAAAGAACAAAGTCAAAACCGCAGAAAAAACAATCAGCATAAAAGTTGCATTTCCTAAAATCTTCTGGGCGTTTTTCCGTGCGGAAGTGTCAAGCTCGCTTTTTCCAAGTTCAATTGCCGCAAGAGGCGCGCCTCCTGTTCCGGCAAACGCGCTGAATGCCGACACAAGCTGAATTATCGGAAGGCAGACGCCAAGCCCAGTGAGCGCAAGTGAAGAATCTGCCCCTCCGGCACCAGAAGAAATATGGCCGATATAAATGCGGTCAACAATGTTATAAAGAACGTTTATAAGATACGCAAGCACAGAAGGAAGCGCCAGACGCAGCATAAGGCGCGAGATTTTTTGCGTTCCAAGTGCAGAATCAGTTTTTAGATTTTGATTTTTTTGCATAGAAGCGATTTTATCACAAATCTATTCTTGCAGAAGGAACATATCCTTCATTATTTGAATTACAATTAAGCTCGCAGAAGATAAAATTGCTGATTCTTAAAAACCCGCATATGAAAATAAAAATAGAGCACATAGAAAATAACGCAACTGGCGAATCAAATTACCCGATTGTGCGCACTGAAAAAAAAACAACATCAAGATTCTTAAAATTAATGAAAAAGCCTGCGATTATCATGATTTTGTATTGATATATTACAAGACTTCAACAGAAAATATTCCGCTATTAAAACAGCTTCATGAAAAATACAAATGGACAGAAAAAACAATCTGCTTTATAGGCTGTCTGAGCGGCGAATCTGATTTAAAAAAAGACTATTCAGAATTTTATGAATATTTTGATGTGAATATCCAGCTTTTGCCTGAACAGGAATTTTAATCTATCGTTCTTTCCGCTTATTCGTGCCGCGGCGGGCTTACGCATGGAGATCCGCAGGACTGGCTAAATTTAAAAGACGCTAGAGTTTTTGATTTTATGGAAGAAAACGGAACTTCTGTAAAAGAAATGACAGAGCTTTTATACGGCAGACTAAAAAAACAGTTTAGCGAACATCCAGAAAGCAGAAAAATAAAAAACGGAATATTTTCCAACATTTCAAAAGATGTTGACAACATTCTTATCAGCGACATAGAGTCAATCAGAAAATTAACTGATTTTTTTGAAGACGGCGATCAGTTTATTACGAATATAAACATGGATCGTGATGAAATTGGACCTGAAAATATAAAAATAAGGCTGATAAAAAGCTAAAATTGACAGATTTTTGTCTGTCTAAAGTCTATCCGCCATGCGCACAGTGACGGCTTTGCCGATAGCCGCCACCGCGCCAATAAAATCAGGCGTTTTTTGAAGCTTGTTCTTGCATGTCAGCGAGAAAATCGTTCAAGTCGGCAACAACTTCATCAGGATTAAGCCCATGAACCATTGCGGCTTCCTCGAGGGTTTCCATCTGCGAGGCAAAGCAGGAAATACAGTGCATTCCCATCATCATAAGCGGCTCAACAAGCTCAGGATGCTTTTCGACAAGCTCAGCGATGAGCACTGTTTTCTGAATTTTGCCAGTTTCTGCTACAGTATCAGAATTTTTCAAAGATTCTTCGCTCTTTTCAGCAGTATCATTCATATCGTTCATTTTTTATTTTTATCCCTAGTTTGAAGATTCTTTTGCAGCCGGCAAAGTCACAATTCCGCCTGCGGCAGTCAACGGAACATATTCCGGAACTTGGCGGCCGTCCCATTTTTTCGCTTTTTCAAGCTCAATCTCAAGTTCCTTTAGCTTGATTTCAACCTGATAATTCTGCGCGACTTTCGCATTGTAGTAAGCGAGCGCGTCAGCCTCAACGCGTTTTGCCTCAGCCGCTTTCTGAGCCTTTATAAGCTCTCCTTCGGCGGTCTGCTCGGCGGCTTTTTTTGCGGCTTCCGCCTCGGCAACCTGCTTCTGCGCGTTTGTTTCTGTGAGCTTCAAATCCTGCTCCGCCTGGCGCACCTGCTGAGTTCTGTTCATTGTCTCTTTTATGTTCTTGTCAAAATCATCGCTCCAGTTCCAGTTTGAAATTGTAAGCTGAGTCACTTCAACAGGATATTCAGCGAGCTTTGCAGAAAGATTCGCCTGGACAGCCTGCGTGATTTTATCCTGATTTTCAATTAAATCATAAATTGAATATTTTCCGACAGCTTCTTTCACCGAAGAAATCAGGCTTTTTGTGATTGCGTTCTGCAAAATCGATTCGCTGTATTTTTTTATCGCATCCATAAGGCGCGCGTCATCATATCTGTAAAAAACCGTAACCTGAGAAGCGACTGTCTGCATATCTTTTGTGATTGCGCCGTCCTCGTCAACCGAAAAATTCACGTTCATTCCTTTTGGAACAATCGAATATCTTTTTATCACGCTGATAAAGGGAATATGAT
>CAVDRA010000099.1:0-6208 GCA_963611155.1 bacterium
GAGCGGTATTTTTGGAAATCGTCCTTTTGCTCTTGAGAGTGAAAACGGACAGGGCGGTCTTGAAACTCCTGGAATGCCGGTCGTTACAGATGAGATTGCGGAAATCGGCGAGGAAAATCTTCAGCAGAATTTGTTGTCGGAAGATTCTTATAATCTTTCATATATTTCTTACCGTGTGAAAAAAGGCGACATGGTGAGTGTGATTGCAGAGAATTTCGGAGTTACCCAGGATTCAATCATAAGCGTGAACAGTATCCGCTCTTCACGTCTTATTCAGATTGGCCAGTTTTTGAAAATCCCGACAATGCCAGGAATCCTTTACACAGTAAAAAAAGAGGGCGAGACTCCAAAATCTATTTCAGAAAAATATGAGGTTGACGCTGATAAATTCGCGGCAGTGAACCATGTGGCTCTTGAGGTGTCTTATAATGCCGGCGAGACAGTCTTTGTGCCTGATGCGAATCTTGACTGGGTTACCCGGCAGGAAATAAACGGAGACTTGTTCAAAAAACCGATTCATGCGCATTGGTACCGCTCTTCAAGATTTGGCTGGCGCGCAAGTCCTTTTACAGGAAAACGTTCTTATCACTCCGGGGTTGACATGGCCTGTCCGAGCGGAACACCGATTTATGCCGCAATGGCCGGAACGGTTACCGCTAAAGGTTTTAACTCAACTTACGGAAATTATGTGATTATTGCCCATCATTCTGGATATAAAACGCTTTACGGACATATGAGCGCTTTTGCGCCGAAGCTGAGGGTTGGCCAGTTTGTGACTCAGGATTCTAAAATCGGATCAGTCGGAAGCACCGGGCTGAGCACCGGACCGCATTTGCATTTTACTGTTTTTAAGAACGGAAAGCAGATTAATCCTGAAAACCTCTGGAACTGATTTTTTTTGGCTATATTTTTTATCAATATGAGAGCCCGCGGATTCTAGAATAAAATTCTAAAATTCGCGGGCTCTTTTTATGCGGAGCTTAATTTCCGGGAAATTGTCTTTCGTGATTGTTTATTTCATCTGTAAAGCGGCTTATCTTCTTGATGAAAAAATCGAGGTTTGTGGCGATGAAAATTGCGCAGTACGCCGTGATTACAATTCCGAATGTGATGTAGAAAAATATATTCGCTTTCTCGTTGCCAAGCTTTGCCGCCGTAAATGTGTAAGTCGTCATGAATAAAAGCATTAAAATTCCGCAGATAATCCATTTTGCCATTGAAACTGGCTTTATCTTGAAATTTTCTGTTGACCAGCGGGGATTTGATGCTTTCAAGATTGCGTTTATTTTCGAGTCAGTAATCGGAACTGAAACTTTTAGGGGCTCGCATGCGTATTTTTCTGCTTTTGAAAGATAGCGGACCTGTGTTCTGCATTTCTTGCATTTTAGAAGGTGCAAAGTAACGTCGAGCGGAATAAGCTCCTGTTTGTCGAGCATAAGAAATTTATCCATCATTTTATCGCATTTGATTCTTTTTGAATCATTCTGAGATTTTTTTTCGCTAAGCAGAGATGTCTGTCGTGTGTTGCTCTGTCCTTTTGCTGATTTTTCAATTTCATCTTTCATAATAAAAATCCTCCAGTTTTTCCTTTAGAATCTTTTTTGCCCTGAAAATATGCGATTTTATTGTATTTACAGGAATTCCGGTTATTTTGCTGATTTCGGCGTGGGAATTGTCGTAATAAAAGTAAAGCTCAATGCACACCGCGTAGTTTTCCGGCAGCTCACGGACAGCTTCGTTCACTGCGGCGGCCGTTATTCTCCGGATTTCGTTTTTTTCAGGCGTGTAGCCATTGTCTAAAATTGATTCTTCATTTGACAGCGGAAGAAATTCCTTCCGCCTGTTTTTTGCGTTTACCGCCGTGTTGTATGCGATTGAAGTAAGCCATGTTGAAAAGCTCGATTTTCCCTGGAAGTTTTTAAGATTTGTGAAAATTTTGACAAAAACATCCTGAACAAAATCTTCCGAGTCTGCCTTATCCTTGAAAAAACTCATTCCGAGCGCAAAAATTCGTTTTTTGTAATAAGAAACAAGCCTTGCAAATGATTTTTCATCGCCTTCAAGTGTCGTTCTTATCAGAGAATTATCGCGCCTTTCTATGATGATTTGCTCGAGGGAACGCAGGCTATTTTTCATCAGAAATTTTGTCTTTGCCTTTTTCCCAGTCGTTCAGCTTGTAGAAAATCAAAAGAGCCGATCCGACTGTAAATGGAATAAGTCCGCCGAGAATTGCGTTGGATTTTCCGTTCAGAATTATGAAAAAGATTGAGAGCGAAAATCCGACTGTGGTCAGCAAAAGTCCAATCAAAAGAACGTAAGCTTTGTAATTGAATGCGGATTTTTCTGGAATTCCGTTTTCGATGCGCATTTTGTGCTCTGTATGCTGCCATAAAAGCGCAAGCAGAATAATTGTGCCTGCAATGGCGATTCCCGCAATCGGAATTATCGCAATTATGACCTGCGCGGCTGGCGAAGTTATAGCGTTCATTTTTTTGTCTCCGTTCTTTAGACCCGTTTTTATAAAAGCGGTTGCAAGCGTTCAGTTGCTTTTTAGAAGAATTTTCATTTTTCAGATATGCTTTTCTAAAATTGATTTTTGATTTAGTTCAAAAAAATATAATCCTTAAAATAAATTCTCGAAATTTTTCCGAGAACGAGATTGGAATTTATCTGCCCTAAAATCTCATTTTTGATTTGTTCTTCCGTCATTGATACAAGCTCGTTTTTTGTTCTTGATGAAAAATACGCGCTGAAAACGGCTTTTATCGCTACAAGTTTTCTGTCGAGCTCCTCATAAAGCTGCCGGTCTTTTTTGTCGTATTCAAGCCATGGATTTACAACTAGAATATGCCGGATTTGATCTTCGTCGATTTTAGTCGAGATTCTTAAAAGCCCGATTAAGTCGAATGCGGCATTGTTTTTTTGAAGAAGCGACTCTGACTCGATTTTTCTGAGCCCCGCTCCTGGGACCGCATTTTTTGCGCAAAGCAAAACAGCTGTCGCGGCGACAATTGCAATAAAAATCATACCAGCAAGCGACAGGAGAATTTTGTTAAAAGAAAGTTTTTTCATTTTTTTGTTCATAAGATAGTGAAAAAGGTTAAAATTTTAGTCTTGAGTTTCGTAAGATGACAAAAGATTTGAAAGCCGCGGATTTTTTCTAAGCTCGCCACCTTTTGCTTTTATGTGAACGCCGTCGTCAAGCCAGTTTTCTTCGAGAATTAGTCCTGTTTTCCTGACTTCGTTTAGAAGCGGGACTTTTTCGAGAGGAATCACATAATTTTTTTCGCTTCCCATAAGCTCATCGCAAATTCTGTCGAAAAGTTCGTTGAATCCTTCGCGGGTTTTCGCTGAAATTTTCACTGCATTCGGAAAAAGAGATTCAAGGCGAGAAAGATGCTGGAGCGCAAACGGGTCGGCGTTTTCTTTGTCCTGCAGCTTGTCGATTTTGTTAAGGACAACGATTTTTGGAATTTCGTCTGCTCCAATTTCTTTTAGAACGTTGCAAACGGTGTCGTACTGAAATTCCGCTTTTAGATCGCTTGAGTCAAGAACAAGAAGAATCAAGTCTGAGCGCTGCGCCTCTTCGAGAGTCGATTTAAAAGCGTTTACGAGAGAGTGCGGAAGATTTGAGATGAAGCCGACCGTGTCTGTAAGCAGAATATTTGTTCCGCTCGCATTTTTAAGCTGGAGTTTACGCGTTGTCGGATCGAGAGTCGCAAAAAGCTTATCTTCAACAAAAACGTCTGCTCCTGTCAGCGCATTCAAAAGCGATGATTTTCCAGCGTTCGTGTAGCCTGCAAGAGCGCATGAGGGAAGGGGAATTCGCTCCCTTTTTTTTCTTTGAGTCTCGCGGTCTTTTACAACTTGCGCAAGCTCGCGCTTTACCTGAGATATTTTCTCGCGGACTTGTCTCATGTCAAGCTCAAGCTGAGTTTCTCCAGAGCCTTTTGAGCCGAAGTTTCCGCCGCGCTGCCGGGCCATGTCTCCATACGAATGGGCAAGCCTCGGAAGCGAATATTGAAGCCGGGCAAGATGAACCTGCAAAACCGCTTCTTTTGTCTGCGCGCGCTGCGCAAAAATCCGCAGAATAACTTCTTGCCTGTCAAAAACAGGAATTCCGGCAAGCTTCTCCCAGTTCCGCTGTTTTCTTGGCTCAAGAACAAAATCAAAAATTATCGCATCCGCTTCGCATTCTTTTGCAAGCGATGAAATTTCTTCCGCTTTTCCTTTTCCCATTCCGTAGGCCGGCGTGATTTCAAGGCGGGGTAAAACAATTGAGCGCGCAATTTCAAATCCAAGCGTTGAAACAAGTCCCTCAAGCTCGCTAATATCGTCGTCAGGCTGTCCAACCAGAATCGCTCTGATTTTCCGTTCCTGCTCTTCTTTTACTTCATACATATTGAAAAATCTATCCGAAATTGATAAAAAATCAAAGTACAAATTCCGAAAATAAAAGATAGAGAATATTATGACTTCTGCACAGAAAGTCGCGTCTAGTCTCTTGGTTTCGGTTCTTGCTTTTTCGATTTTTACAGTTGCCGCTTTTTCAGGATTGTTCGATTTCGTTGAAGTAAAATTTTACCAGCCTGCTGTAAAACGGGTGAAAGAACAGAAACTTGACGAGATAAAAGATGCTGAAAACGAATATCTAGAAAATCTCATGACTCGTTTTAACATTTTTGAAATGGAAAAAGATGTTAAAACATATGTCGATTTGCGTCCCGACGATATTTCTGTTCAAAAACGCGAAAAACTGCGCTCGGCTTTAATGACTGAAACTGCGGCTTTGCTTGGAATTCGGCTCATCGATGATAACGGAAGCAACATTTATTTTTCTACTTTCGATTCAGACAAATTAAAAAAATCGGAAAAAACACTTTCTTACAAAAATTATGACTCTTTGGACGAAATTTCCTTTGAGGCTGTAAAATCTTCCGACTGGATTTCGGAAAACGCGCCGTCTGGCGAAAAAGGGCGCGTGATAAAAGACGCAAGTCTCAACCGTCTGATTTTTTCTTTTCCGTTTTATGACTCGAAGAATATTTTCCGTGGAACTCTGCTTTTTTATTGCGACGCGAACCATTTTAACCGCTATCTTTTCAGCAGAAATTTAATCGATGTGAACGGTTTTTGCGTTCTTGTGGCGGCAGAAAGCGAAAATCCTAAATTTGAAGCCGGATTTGGCGGCTATGTTTTCGGGCTTCCTAATTTCGGGCGAAAATCTGCGGCTCAGCAAATTCTTTCGGAGTGGAAGGAAAATTCTGAAAAATCTTTCTGGAAAATGACTTTTGAGGGAAAAGAAAACGGCGAAAGTCTCTTAAATTCTGAAAGACCCGAGAATTCTTCAGCTTTGAAAGACATTCCCGGAAAAACTGAGCAAAAATCATATTTTGTCTTTTCAAAGAAATTTGAGCGAAGCGACGCCGGATTTGTTGCGGCGATTTATGATGAAAGCGAGTTTAAATTTCCGAAATTTCTGCGTCTTCTCCTTCTTATAAGCGTGTTCATAACTTTTTTTCTTGTTGTTTTTTTGATTTTCAGCTTTAAGCATGATGATATTGTCGTGATAAAATCAAAAATCACCTCGTTTAAAAAGCAGTTTGTCCGGCAGTACAAGAAAATGGCCGGAATTGAAAACGACAGTGATCTTGATCTTCATAAAAAGAATCTTGAGGAAACAATAAAAAAAAGTCTGGGGAGGCTTGCCGTAAAATATGAGCCGGAATTTCAGAACCTTTTTGAAAAGTGCTGGAACGAAATTCTCCTTGAAATCGAAAAACCATATGCGATGATTCCGAACGACAGCGTTGTTGTGAATAAAAATGAGCTTCGCGAAATTCTTGAAGACATTGTGTCTAGCGGAAAACTGAAAGTCAGCGTGAGTGAAATTCAGGCCTCTTCTGTTCCTGCGATAGAATCTGCGGCGGATGAAACAAAACAGAAGATTATAAATCAAAAAGAAGAAACAACAAAAAATCCGGAAGAAAATATTTCACCTGAAAAAAAAGAGGCGGAAAAGGAAGAGAATAAACATTATGCCAGCGAAAAAATTAACGGCGCTGAAGAGCTTGAATCTCTAGACGCAGACGATGCAAAAAACGCAGAGCACGATACGGAAGAAATCGAAAATTTGGAAACTGCTGATGATGAATCTGAAGAAGAGATTTTAGAAGATGATGTTGGTGAACTCGAGCCTTTAGAAAGC
>CAVDRA010000100.1:0-6072 GCA_963611155.1 bacterium
GATGTGCAGTGGATTCCGTTCTGGATGAGCGACGGAGATATTTCAAAAGGAACTCTTTCTTCTGCAAATAACCTTCAGATTTTCTGTTTCACACTTGCTCTTATTCAGCTTTGTGTTGCGCATTTGAAAGGAATTGCCAGATATGTAAAAGAGAAATCTTTGAAATGCATTGCAGAATTCGGTTCGTTTATCGAACTGATTGGAATGTATTGGGTTGTTTTATCTATGGTTGTAAACAGCACTGTTTTCCCAATGGTTGGGGGAGATGTGTATGGTCTTCCATGGGGAACAATTTCCCTTGCGCTTGTTGGAATCGGCTTTGCTCTAAGTTTTGTGTTTGCAAACTATGATGGAAGCATTGGAAAATCAATTTTGGAAAGCGTAAAGAATATAATTTCAGTTCTTCTTGGTGTTGTAAACGTGTTTTCAGACATTGTTTCTTACATCCGATTGTGGGCTGTCGGTCTTGCCGGAGCTGCAATCAGCGGAACTGTTAACACAATGGCCGGTCCGATGGTCGGACACGCTGTTATGTTCCTTGTTCTTGTGATTCTTCTTGTGTTTGGTCATGGGCTGAACATGATATTGAATCTGCTTTCTGTAATAGTTCATGGTGTTCGTTTGAACACGCTGGAATTCTCAAATCACTTGGGAATGTCTTGGTCTGGTTTTAAATACAAGCCTTTTAGTGAAAAATAGCTTGTATTGTAAATAAATTAGAAAATTTATCTAAAGGAGATAATTATGAATTGGGGAATGATTGGTGCTGGTCTTGTTATGGGTATTGCTGCTATCGGTTCGGCTATTGGAATTGGAATTGCGGGACAAGGTGCTATTGGAGCTTGGAAGCGCTGCTTTATGGCTAACAAACCTGCTCCGTTTATCTTGACAGTATTTGCTGGTGCCCCTTTGACACAGACAATTTACGGCTTCCTTTTGATGCAGCAGATGGTTGGATCTTCGAAAATCAATGACAATCCGCTTTTCTTCTTGGGCTTGGGAATCGCTTGTGGTCTTGGAATGATGTTCTCTGCTATTGCTCAGGGAAAAGCCGGCGCTGCTGGTTCTGATGCTCTTGGTGAGACTGGAAAAGGCTTCTCAAACTACATTATGGTTGTAGGTCTTTGTGAAACTGTTGCTTTGTTTGCAATGGTGTTCGGAATGATTCAGTGCTAAGACTAAGACTAGAAATTACATTGTGTGATTTTAAAAAATAGAAAAATCGTTTTTGATTAACTTGATTTTTCTGTTTTATGATGCCTCCATCCGTGGGGGCATTTTTTTTGACTTGCCAATCAGTTTTTTACGGTATTGGCGTCAATTCGGTATCTTTTTTTTTATCTTGCCGATTGGTATAATAGAAACATGAGTCACCGATTTAAGAAAGCTAGAGTTATTTCTCTTGGCGGTTTTTATAATGTAGATAGAATTTTGCTTGGCGGAGATAATCCTGTAACAATTCAGACAATGTGGAAAGAAAGCATTGTCGGAGTGAAAAACGATGCGGTTCGTCTTGAAAAAATCAGGAATCAGCTGGCATCTCTTAAAATGCTTGGTTGTGATATTGTCCGCTTCGCTGTTCCTGATATGGAAAGCGCTGAAAGTTTTATTGAAATATGCAGGTCGACTTCGATTCCGTTAGTGGCTGATATACATTTTGATTACAGGCTTGCGTTGAAATGCCTTGAAGGTCCCGTTGCGGCGATTAGAATAAATCCTGGAAACATCGGTTCCCGAGACAGAGTAGAGGCGGTCGTCAATGCGTGCAGGGAAAAAAATGCTGCAATACGCATAGGTGTAAATTCTGGCTCTCTTCCACACGATTTACGAAAACTTGTTGAAGATGAAAAAATGAGCCGTGAAAAAGCTCTTAGCGAAACTGCGGCCCGTGAGTGTGCTGTTTTTGATGAGCTGAATTTCCAGAATTTTGCAGTCAGCATGAAGGCGAGCTCTGTACAGGAGACGATCGGAGCTAATGAAGATTTTGCTTCGAAATATGATATTCCGCTTCATATCGGTGTGACGGAGGCAGGTCCGCTTGTCCCAGGAATTGTAAAATCGACTCTTGCTTTTAGCCATCTTTTGAATGAGGGAATCGGTTCGACAATCCGGGTTTCTCTTTCTTCTTCTCCTGAAAACGAGGTTGTCACTGGTCTTGAAATCTTAAAGGAATGCGGAAAGCGATCTGGCGGTGTGAATCTTGTGAGTTGCCCTCGCTGCGGAAGAGTCGGTTTTGATGTTCATGGATTCATGGACAGATGGCAGAATAAACTGCTTTCGACAAAGAAGGATATTACGGTTGCGGTGATGGGCTGCGTTGTGAACGGCCCTGGTGAGGGAAAACATGCTGATATTGGAATTGCCGGAGCAAACGGAAAGGCAATAATTTTTAAGAAAGGCAAAATAGTGCGAACGGTAGATGAGAAAGATGCCGATAAAATATTTGAGGAAGAATTGGCATCGTTATGAAAAAAAAAGTTTTCCCGTTTTTGATTTTGTTTTTTGCAGCTGCCTGCTTTGCTCAGGCCTCTTTGAATTCGGAATATTCATGGCGCCTTTTGCAGCAGGCCGAGGTTTTTTATGATTCTGGAAATTATACAGATGCGATGAATTTTGCTTTGAAAGCCAAGGAAAACAGAAAGGCTGAAAGCCAGTGGGAAAGCCTTGCTCTTGATAATTCTCTTGCTCCTTTTGAAGTCAGAAGAGCGGGCGAGCTGTTTGAGAATGTTATGCCTGTCTTGTCGGAAAGGCAACAGAACGTAACAATAAAGATTGTGAATAAGTATCTTGACTTGTATTCTGCAGAACGTTTCAATAATTCCATTTATGAGCTGAAGTCGTGGATAGAAAAGAAAAGCGTTTACCCTGAGGCTGATTATCTTATCGGAAAGATTTATCAGCTTGAGGGAGAATATAAATCTGCCTATACTTTTTATGAAAACGCCAGAGTTAATTCCGATTTTCTTGATGTTCCTGATCAAATTTTTACGATTTTGTACTCAATGGCGGAGCTCGCTTGTCTCGAGCACGATGATGAATCTTATGAGCAGACGCTTTTGCTGATTCTTTCAGAAGATTCTAATTTTAGCGACAATGTTCTAAAAAATGCTGTCGTGAAAATAATTGATGCGGATAAGATGGCTAATGCTGACAGATTTTTTTCTCTTTTTCGCGCTGATTCTCCGCTTACAATGAAAGCGCTTCATGAAATTTCTGAGATTTATGAGTCAAGGGGAGAAAAAAAATCATCTCTTTTCTGCTCCGCTCTCGGTTCAATTGAGGGATTCACCCATATATACAATTCTATAAAAGACCGTGATCCGTCCTACGAATTTTCGACTCTTTCTAGTTTCCTGAAAAAAATATCATCATTCAAGGATATTGAAGAATGGTGTGTTGAAAGCTCTTTTTGGGATTTTATGATTGAATTTTGTGAAAAATCTTCAGACCGTGGCAGCATGATATTTGCAGACGCAATCCTGGAAATTTTGTCTGCAAATATACCGAATGAATATTACCGCGCCCTCGCTGAAAATAAGCTTGCAAGGTAAATCAGTATAAAAGCCCGATTCCGATGTAAATTTCGTGGCTTTTAGAATTTTCTCTCCATGAATAGTCGATTTTTTCAGGGAATTTCTCTTTAAGAACAAGTTTTCCGATGTCAAAGCCTGCACTGGCTCTGACGACGACACTTTTCCATTTTTCAGGGAAAACAAGAATTTCAAATCCTGCTGAATACCAGCCGTCTTTCGTGGAGAAAAAGCGTTTTGTCGCCTCGTTGTCTGAAAGCGCAAAATCAGTGAAAGGAACTATCTGAAGCTCAAAGTCAAATGTTTTAGTCCATTGAAAATGCTCTGAAATCCACGAGCCTTTTTTGAAAACTGCATCGATCCAGCCGCTCCAGTCTGTTGTGACTATGTGAAAAGGAAAATCAAGATTCACTGTAAGCGAAGAAGGTACTTTTAGCGCACGTTTTGAAGTTCCTTTGTAATATTGATCGTCTTCAATTCCGCGCAAATTTTCGCCGATTTTGATTCTGTACTTATCTGACATATTGAAATCGGCTCTTGCCTGCAGCGAATTGTATTTGAATGTTTTGAAAAAAAGCGCTTTTGCATAGATTTTGTATTGGGGGGCATTGCATTCAAGATTGTAGCCGTATTTTCCTCCGGCAATAAAAGAATATCCGTTTCTGAAATTTCCGTGCCAGTCGATTTTTCCGATTTCAATTTCGCTTCCAGAAGCAAATACTCCGCCGCTTAAATCGTCATTGCTTTTGCTGATTGTGTCTTTGCCATAGTTGAAATCAAAATCCATGAAAGGCCTGAAAACGAAATCTCCTGTTTTTTCGCTTTGAAAAAGCTTTATCGGGACCGAGAATTTCGAGTAAGTTTTCCCATACAGCTCATCTTCAAATTCTGTGTATTCAAAATCCCGGTAAATTCCTTCTCTGATGTCGAAAACGAGTGAAAAACGTTCGAACGGAAGCTCTATAGACAGCCCCGTTTCAGAGGAGAACTGCGGCCGCATGTCTGCGAAATTGTATTCGAAAGAATAATTGTTCAGCCAAAAAACATTGAATTTGCCTGAATAAAACGGAACTGAAAAATCAAGGCTTGCTCCGAGAAAAAAGTTATTCTCGCCGGAAAGCTCAGAGTCTTTTTTCCCCGCGCTGAAGTCAAAATTCAGATCTTCGAGATTTCCCAGAAAATTTGTGTCTTTTGCCTTGAGTTTTATTGTCAAACCTGAATTTGAGTCGTATTTGGGATAGGGGACAATTAGAAGATGTTTTGAATCAGCCGCTTTTATATTGCAGACAAGAAACACTTTTTCGTTTTCTAGGCCGCTGTTGTCTGTCCCGTTTTGTCTCGCAAATGAGATTTCAACTTTTTCAAATGCCCGGGTATTTTCAAAAGCTTGAAGAACAGTCTCTTTGTATTCCGAAATTTCTGTTTCTGATTCAAAAACGCGCGATGTGTCTATAAGAATTTTATGGCGGACAGCCTTCTCTTTTGTGGTTTCAAGGTCATAATTCACTTTTGAAATCTGATATTTCTGAGCTGGAGCATGAATCTTGAAAGCCGCAAAAAGCAAAAAGGCAAGAAGATGTTTTTTTTTCATCTAGTAGGCGCCTTTTCCTTTTATAACAACAACTACTGTTTTTATTATAATCCAGATGTCAAGCCAGACAGACCAGTTCTGAATATAGTAAGAGTCAAGCGTGATTCTTTCTTCGTATCCTGTGTCGGAGCGCCCTGAAATTTGCCACATACCGCTAAGTCCTGGCTGGGCAAGAAGAATAAAATCAGATTTTGATCCGTATTTTTCAAGCTCTGGACGCGTAACAGGCCGCGGACCTACAAAACTCATTTCTCCAATCAAAATATTGAAAAACTGAGGAATCTCATCGATACTTGTTTTTCTTAAGATCTTTCCAATTTTAGTGACTCGCGGATCATTTGTGAATTTTCTGTCTTTTTCCCATTCTGCGCGCATTTCCGGATTCTCGGCGAGAATTTTTTCAAGCTGCTTGTCTGCATCGATGACCATCGATCGGAATTTCCAGCATTTGAATTCTTTTCCGTTTTGTCCGATTCTTTTGTGCCCATAGAAAACTGGACCCGGGCTTGTGATTTTCACTACAAGCGCGACTATCGCGACTAAAGGAAGCGTAATCGGGCTTGAAATCAGGAGAAGAAAAATATCGATGAACCTTTTCCAGAACAGGCTGATAGGTTTTGTAAGATTGTGTGTTGAAGAAAGCCCTAAAATTCCTCCAAAATCGCGAACGCTCATTGAAAGCGTGTTAATGTCGGTGTTTTTTGGAATTACAATCGTGTATCTGTAGTATGAGTTGATTTCATCCACATTCCCGCAGTAATCGCATAGAATCGCGACTTTTATTTTCAGTTCCTTTATTGTTTTGAAAATATTCGCTGAAGGAGGAAAAACCGGAATTCCGTTTCTTAAGGCCGGTTCGCTTATGTTTGTGTCGATAATGATTCCCGGCTTGTATCCTAAATCCTGGCGTGCCAAAAGACGATTTGTGATGATGTCTCCAGAATCTGAGGA
>CAVDRA010000101.1:0-6043 GCA_963611155.1 bacterium
TCAGTGCAGACTGAAATCTTCGCTTAAATTAAAAACTCGAATTTAGGGCTAACTAAGAAAAATGAAACAGGCTCTTCCGTGGCGGATGAGCCTGTTTTTTTTTGCGGCGGGGCGTTGAAAGCCAGTTTGCTTCCGCAAACATCGCGGGGGCTCCCCCCGCTAGAAGGGGTAGCGGAAAACGCGTCCGCGGTTGGAGCGAGGGGAAGGCTTTCCCCCCTCCTAAACTGTAATTTCAATCCGGTTTTCTTCAAGCGCGAGAACGCAGCTTTCGTAATAGCCGTCGCCTGTGGTTCTTGGTCCGCTTATAAAAGTTCTGGCAATTTCTGCTGTTTTTATGATTTTTACAATTTTTTTATTTTTTTAATAAATTGTGGGCTTTTCTTTTTTCTTTATACATTGCCTGGTCTGCAAGCCGTAAAGCTTCGGCGAAAGGCAGAGAGTCGTCTTTTAGCGTGCACGAGCCGAACGATGCGTCCAAAGTTAAAATATTGTCGCTTCGCTCTTTAAATCGCTGCTTAATTTCTTTAATTATGGTTTCTGCTTTTTCTGCCGGACACTTTGTGCAGAAAATCAAAAATTCGTCGCCGCCGATTCTCATTGCAAGGCAGCCTTTTGGGATTGTGTCTTCGATTGCGCTAGCTGTCTTTTTTAATAAAAGGTCGCCGTATTCGTGCCCGCGGGTGTCGTTCACTTTTTTTAGGAGGTTGCAGTCCGCCATTATCAAGGTGACAGGAAAATCTTCCGTGCGGACGTCGCCTCTTCCGCGAGCTTCCAGATAATTGCGGTTACGTAAACCTGTAAGTTTGTCTTTAAAAGCTAATTCTTCAAATTCATTTTCGAGCTGAGTTCTTCTTGTAATGTCTGTTACAACGCCCACGATTCCGATTATTTTTCCGTCTTTAAAAACCGGATTCTTTTTTATTTCGTAATACAGGCTGCCGCTTTTTAACGGAAACACGCTTATAAATTCGCTTCCTTTTCCTGTCGCAAGAATTTTTTTATCATCTTCGTAATACTGCCGGCCAAGTTCTTCAAAGCACTGAACTTCTAAATCTGTTTTTCCGATTATGCTGTGCTCATCTCCACCGTTTAATGCGCTGCAGACTTTTGTAACAAAGCGGTATTTGCATTCAGTGTCCTTAAAAAAAATGTTTGCAGGCACGTCAGCCACAAACTGCAGAACCTTGTTAAAGTCCAATGTATCTTTATCGTACATTTGTTTTTCCTTATAAAATACGCGAAAGTATTTTTTTTGTCGCTAAAATCGATGTCGTCATGAGTATAAATTATCCGGCATTTTTGTTTGTTTCTTACCAGGCTTTTTTGCGTCATTCACAAATTGCTATTCTAATTTTAATGCAGCGGGCATATGTTAACACATAAAATAATCTTAAAAAATAGTTTTTTGAATCCGGCAATTTTCAAAAAAATCTAAAATATTTTTAATTTTCTTGCCGCAAAACCGTTTCGGGAAAAAAGAGAAAACATTAAGGACGGATTTCAAACGATCGGAACGAAAATAGACAGAAAAAGCGATATATTGTAGAATACTTTCTGTTTCTTTACTTGCAGTAAGGCACATGATTGAAGAGCTTTGCCCGCTTTGCAAGGAAAATTTTTTACAGGAAAACGCTGATGGCAGAAGTTAAGGATACAGACCTTTTTGATTTGGAAGATGAGGATTTTGACACGATTCTCGCTTCGGATATTTCTTTTCATGGAAACATAAAATTTGCGAAGCCTTTTATGATCCGCGGAAATGTTACAGGCTCGATTGAGGCGACGAGCGACTTGGTTGTTGATACAAGCGCTGTTGTGAAAGCTGGCGTTTCGGCAACGCGTGTTCTTGTGCGCGGAAAAGTCGAGGGAAATATCACTGCGAAAAATCTGGTTTTTGTGACTTCTTCCGGCTCTGTTTCAGGAGACATTTCTTCTAAGCAGGTTGTTCTTGAGCCTGGATCTTATTTTTCTGGCCGTTGCACTATGACTACAGCTTAACTTTTTATCAGAATACAAAATCAGGTGGAATATGAAAATTTCGAAAAGTTTTTTGACGGTGATTTTGCTTGCTTTTGCTTCGGCTTGCTTTGCCCAGAAGCCGGACGCTCTTGTTCTTTACAGAAACGAGCAATACGCAGAGGCAATCAAGATTTGTGAGCAGGAAATTACTTCAAACCCGGGCAATATTGATTCATACTGCGTTCTCTGCTGGAGTCTTGTGAGAAACCGGCAATATGCCGAAGGCGAGGAGAGAGCGGTTGAAGCAAGGAAAATAGCTCCAGGAGATGTCCGCTTAATGGAAATTCTGGCTGAGGCTAAGTATTATCTTGGAAAAAACACAGGCGCAATGGATATGTTCCAGCTTTATATTTCAAGCGCGCCTTCAAATGCGGCGAGAATCGGAAACGCATATTATTATATGGGCGAGATTTATATAAGGCAGGGAAAATACCAGCATGCTGACATGTCAATGACGGCGGCGGTCTATGCGGAGCCTCAGGTCGCTTTATGGTGGAGCCGCTGCGGATATGCGCGGGAGATGGCTGGAAATTATTCTGAAGCCCTTGAGGCATACAATAAGGCTCTTGCCCTTGATTCAAATCAGGGAGACGCGGCCCGCGGAAAAGAAAGGGTTTCTTCAAGGATTGGATAAAAATCCAGCACGGGAAAATAATCGGAAAATCGGCAATAAAAAATGCAAAACAAGAAAATTCATTTTGAAACTCTCGGATGCAAGCTGAACCAGGTTGAAAGCGAGGGAGCGGCGCGTTTTTTTTCAGATGCCGGCTTTGATGTTTCTATGGTTCCTTTGACAGCGTCTTGTGAATGCGATGAGAATGTCGCGCTTTGCGTTGTGAATACTTGCACTGTCACTGCAAAGGCGGAGCAGAAAGCCCGGAGAATTATCCGCATGCTTTTGAAGATTTGCCCGAAAAGCGCAGTTGCTGTGACGGGCTGCTATGCCCAGCTCAATCAGAAAGATATTCTTGATATTGACGAGCGTGTCTGTGTTTTGGGGGGCCAGCATAAAGGCGCGATGGCTGATGTTCCGAAAATCCTGAAAAAAATTCTTGATAAAAATCCTGATTCTTCCGGCAAAGAAATCTGCGCTGAAATTCAGAAATTTTTTGACAGAGAGAATTTATCCTCTCAGAAAAATATAATCACCGAGCCTTTCAGGCTTTCTACAGACACTTTTATAAATCATTCGCGCTCGTCCCTGAAAATTCAGGATGGCTGCAACAGCGTTTGCACTTACTGCCGGATTCGTCTCGCGCGCGGAAAATCAGTTTCGCTTGATGCTTTTTCCTGCGTGGAAAGAGTCGTTTCGCTTGAGAAAAACGGCCAGAGCGAGGTTGTCATTACAACTGTCAATATCGCGCAGTATTTCGGCCTTTTTGATGAAAAGAAAATTTCAGAAAACAATTTAAAAATCCCGGACAATCTGAATTTTTTTGAAAAGGACGGAAAAAAGTATCTGAAATTCGCCGGGCTTTTACGTCTTGTTCTTGAGAACACTGAAAAAATAGCAGTCAGAATTTCGAGCCTTTATCCAGAAATTGTTGACGAAGAGCTTTGCGAGGCGATAAAAAATCCCCGTCTGCGTCCTCATTTTCATATTTCTGTGCAGAGCGGAAGCGATGCTGTTCTTGCTAGAATGAAAAGGCCTTACAGAATCGAGGCTGTCTATAAGGCATGTGCGCTTTTGAAAAGCGCCAAGAATAATCCTTTTCTTGCGTGCGACATAATCGCGGGGTTCCCGGGGGAAAGCGGCGAAGACTTCAGCGAGACTTTAGCCATGCTTGAAAAATGCGGATTCACGTTTGTCCATGCGTTTCCTTTTAGTCCTCGGCCGGAAACTGAGGCGTTTAAAATGCGGCCGATGGTTGCGAACTACATAACAGACGAAAGAATAAAAAGTCTTGAGAATTTCAACAAGAAGGCGAAGAGACAATATATAAAGTCTTTCGAGGGAAAAATTTTGCCTGCCGTATGTGAGACTGTTCACCGCGCTCGTCTAGTGAAAGACCGTGTTGTGGTTCATGCCGTAACGGAGAACTTCCTGCATTGCCAGCTTGTTTTTTCTCCGGATGCGAAAAATCTTCCAAAGGCCGGAAGCGTGATTAATGTCAAGATTATCCGCCCTCTTGAGGAGAGCGAGCGCACAGGCGAAAGCGAATGTCTGGCGGCTGTTGAATCTTAGAGAAAATCTATTTTTCCCGCGCCTTTGACGCTGAAATTTGCCCGTTTTAGCTGTCCGGCTCCCGATTTAAAATTTCCGCTTACAGCTGGAGCTTAAGAATTGCTTTTCTAAGTTCCCTTAAATTCGATATAATGCTTCTATGAACAAAAACAACGAAACCCACGGAACGATGACAGGCAACAATCATGCGGCTTTATGGCACGGACGTTTTAAGGAAGGTCCTGACGCTGCCGCTGTTGAATTTGAGACTTCGATTTATGTTGACGAGCGCATGGCCCTTGACGATATTCACGGATCAAAAGCCCATGCCGCAATGCTCGCAAATCAGAAAATAATTTCAGATGACGAGAACAAGCAGATTCAGTCTGGACTTGACTCGATTGAGAACGACTTGAAAACAGAAAAGCTGACGATTGACTATTCTGCCGAGGATATTCATTCGTTTGTTGAGGCGACTTTAACGGACAGAATCGGAGACGCCGGAAAAAAACTTCATACCGGCAGAAGCCGCAACGATCAGATTGCTCTTGACGAGCGTCTTTATCTTCGCCGCGTGATTCCTGGCTTGCAGAAAGCTGTCGCTTCCCTTATTTTGTCTCTTTCAGAAATCGCTTCTAAGCACACGGATTCGCTTTTGACCGGATACACTCATATGCAGCACGCTCAGCCTGGAACTTTGGCTCAGCATTTATGCGCATGGGCTTTTATGCTTAAGCGCGATGTGGAAAGGCTTTCGGATTCTTTAAAGCGCGTCTCTCTTTCTCCGCTGGGGTCTGGAGCTCTTATGGGCTCGGGGCTTCCTTTGAACCGTGAGATGGTTGCTGAAAATCTCGGTTTTGACGGTGTTACGGAAAATTCTCTTGACTCTGTTTCTGACCGTGACTATTGCATTGAATTCACTTCGGATTTTGCGCTTTTGCAGAGCCATTTGAGCAGAATGTGCGAGGAGATTGTTCTTTGGTCAACAACTGAATTCGGATTTGTAAATTTGAGCGAGAAATGGTCAACGGGCTCTTCGATTATGCCGCAGAAAAAAAATCCTGACTTTGCGGAGCTTATCCGCGGCCGCACAGGAAAAGTCTACGGAGATTTGATTAACCTTCTTGTTATGATGAAAGGTCTTCCGCTTGCCTACGACCGGGATATGCAGGAGGACAAGGCGCCTCTTTTCGAGGCTTTGGACACTGTTCAGGGAAATGTTGTTGTGTTCGAGGCGATGATTTTGAGCGCTGAATGGAATCTTCCGAAAATGAAGGCTTCTTGCTTCGGCGGCTTTGCGAATGCGACGGACGTTGCGGATTATCTTGTCAGAAAGGGACTTCCTTTCCGCGTTGCCCACGGAGTGAGCGCGCAGTGCGTACGGCTTGCGATTGAAAGCGGGCTTGAAGCGGTTGAGGATTTGAAAATAGAAGATTTGAAAAAGATTTCTCCTCTGTTTGAGGAAGATATTTTTGAAAAAATCACGCCTGAAGCCTGCATGAAAGCAAGAAAAACAACTGGCGGGCCGTCACCTGAGATGGTCGAAAAGCAGATTTCAATTCTGAAGTCTTTTGCTGAAAAATATCTGTAGACGGCTGTCATGCTGAACTTGCTTCAGCTTCCGCGTCAAAAAAATGCTGCCGGCTGAATTCAAGGCGGAAAAATGCTGCTTGATTTTCAGCATCTGCATGTTTTAGCTTAATTTGAAAAAGTGTTTAAAAAAAAAGGAGATTTAATAAAAACTTTGCCTGAAAAAAGCGTCAAAGTTTTTATTCACAAGTTTGCGCTGCAAACTTTCTTATCAGCTGCAATTTCTCACGTTGTTGCGAAATTGCGTTAAAAAGCCAAATCGGAAATTGA
>CAVDRA010000102.1:0-6016 GCA_963611155.1 bacterium
CGGGGGGGGGTATCCGCTAAATTGGCTGCTGGATTATTCACGGCAAAAATTGCGCTTGCGGCGGCGGTTTTTCTTTTTACCTTTTCTTCCTGCGATGTAGGATTGGGGGAAAGCGTTGATACTCAATCTCCGACAATTTCGATTACTTATCCGCCTGTTTCTGCGGTAATCCGGGATAGCTTTATACTTTACGGCTCATGGTCTGACGACAAGACTGTTTCCGGCATTTCTGTTTCTGTTATGAATACGGAAACAAAGGAATCTGTTTTAAGCAATGCTTCTGCTGAAATCGGCTCTGGAAGCTGGCAGATAGAATTAAATGATTACGACAGCTCTAACGAGAACTATTACAACGGCTGGCAGTTTGCCGACGGAACTTATCAGATAAGCGTTGTCGCGACCGATAACGCTGGCCACACTTCCGGAACTGTAAGCCGCACATTTGATATTGACAATACAGCGCCTGTTTTTGTGATTTCAAATCCTGGCGTTGTAAAAAACGAAAATTCATCCGCATCCGCATATGGCTCAATTTTTACAATTGAAGGAACAATTGCAGATGAACACACGGTCAGCTCGATGGATGTTACGATTTATAATTCTGATGGAAGCGTTGTCTCAAAAGAAACTTACAATGGAGAAGAAATCGAATATTTCCATGAGGACGACATTTCAACAGCGGGAGGAACAAGCGTTACAATCGCGCAGTATGCTGATAATCCTGATGAGCGTTACGAAGCTATTTACGGCAACGTAAAAACAGCTGGAACAAAAGATTACACTTGTTCAATAAAGCTTACAGACAGCGCACAGGTTTATCAGTCTCCAGCGGACTCAAGCTCGCGGAGTGCGGCTCAAATTGCAGAGGATGCGACAGGAAATTCAACTTATAGTCTCTATCTTTATGATGATGTCTACACAACATTGATGAGTTCAAAAAAAGGGCTCGGTCTTAGCGCATCAGATTTAATGAATATTCTGAACAAGACTGTAACAAATGAAGATGCTGAACCAATTCTTGAAAACAAAGTGATTAACACGGAAGGACAGTCTGACTCAAACAATCTTTATTTTTCTTTGAATCCTCAGGCGAACCCGACTTATCAGGTAAACGGTTTTAGCTACAGTTTTGATGACAATGCTACTTTGTCGACGGCTTCAAGCGGAAATTCAGTTTCGATTGTCGTAAGTGCGGGCACTGACGGAACAAACATTGACCTTGACGGAAACGATGATCAGACGGCGACTGTGAAAGTCTGGATGAAAGAGTTTGACGAGCAGCCTAAAGACAGCGGAACATACACAGAGGCGGCGATTCTTGAAGAGATGGCTTCTTTGGCGGATAACGTAACATCAGACGAGGCGGGTGAAAAAGAATTTGTTGAATGGACTGATTCTAACACTAAAGAGACTGCTACCGGCTATGATGACTGGAAACTGATTTACGATTACGGCCAGCATAATACAGGCGAGTCGTCAGTTTCTCAAAAAACTTTCTCCGTTAGTTTGCCTGAAAGTTCTATTTCTCTTAACAAATACTATATGATTGCCGTAACAGGAAGCGACATTGAGGACGTTCATTTCTTTCAAAACACCGCTTACGGTTTTGAAGGAAACGAGTCTGGAATTGCCCCGACAGTCAAGATTGCTTCTCCGTCATCAAGCGTTGTGGATTCGAGCGATTTTACATTCTCTGGAACTGCAGTTGTAGCCAGCGGCTCGCTTTATGTAAAAGAATTAACGGCAACACTTACAGTTACCGACCAGAATAACTCAAACACTGAGCTTGGCACGTACACACAGTCAATCTCAAGCTCTGCGGATAAAGTCTGGAGCGCGGAAAGCGGCTCTTCGCTTGATGTTTTCTCTTGCGATTCAAGCGGAAACTGGACTTTTGATCCTTCAAAACTTTCTGACTACAGCACGATTAAGGCAGAGAAAGAATCCGGAAAATCTTATCTTTATGCTCTTGAAATTTATGGCGAGTCTTCTTCCGGCCATAACGTAACAGTTTCGTCAAATGTTCAGATTGATTCAATTTTGCCGGTAGTTGAAATTACTTCTATTACTCCGACTGTTGACGGAAGCGAGTACGATAATTCTGAAAACACCTACGTTAACGGCACAATTACTGTAAAAGGCAGTGTTGTAGAAACTAACCTTGCAAGCGTTTCTATGCAGATTTATGTTGACGGAAGCGCAGTTTCTTACTGGACAGACGACGACGGAAATGCGACAGACACATTGAGTCTCGGAAAAGCTTATTCATTCACCCAGACGATCGACACAACAAAACTTACTGACGGAAAATCTCTTGATGTAAGAGTTACGGCAATTGATACAGTTGGAAATTCTACGACTTATTCTTCTCTGAAAGAAAGCGGCTCTTCTTACACAAAACTTGTGATTCTGCAGGAAACAGACAGACCGGTTATCAAGCTGAGTAATTCAAGCGCGGACGGCTTTAAGGATAGCTACTCGAATATCAGCGCGGACGGCGGAAACCTTTTTGGAACCACAGACAACAATTATCTTAAGGCGACCATAAGTGACGACGATTCTATCGTTACTGTTGACGTGACTATTTATGACAAAGACGGAAAGCTTCTTGACGATTCTGCTGTTTACGATGGTTACGGCAGCAACCCTCAGACATATACGGTAGGCAAGGCTTCGTATAATTTGACATATTATCTGCCTCCTACGGAAGGAATTTACAAAGTCTGTATTGACGCCTACGACTATGTAAAAACTGAACTCTCTTCAAACAAATACGGAAAAGGCACTACAGGCGAGTATTTTATTGTGGTCACAGCGGGGGCGCCTTCTATAACTATTGAGTCTTCTGACGGCGGATATTGCAACGGAGATTCTGTAGCTGTTTCTGGAACAATAAGCGGAGCCAGCGGAAGTGTTACGCTTTCGGCTGTTTATAGCAATGACGGCACAAATTCCGCAAGCGGAACTTATTCATCTGAGTCTGATATTACTCTTTCGGATGGAAGCGCTTCAATAAGCGACACAATAAAGATTTCGTCCCTTAATGACGATACAAGCAACGGCTATACTGCAACATACACTGTAAAAGATCTGTGGGGACAGTCTTCTTCTGCCACATTCAAATATTACAAGGATTCCACGGCTCCGGATTTTAACGATGAAAGCTCGAGCGTTGGCGGCACTGCGACAAAAACAGCTGTTAACAGCGCATGGTTCAAAGACGAGACACTTGCTGTTACAGCCGTGTTTAACGAAAGCGGAAGCGGTGTTGAAACTGTTTATTTCTGGCTTGATCCTTCAAGCGATGCCGGCTCTGAAGTTGTTTCCGGTGACATCTCAAAAGTTTCTGCCAGCGCGACTGCAACCAATTCAAACGGCAAGGCGACTGTAAAGACTTCAATCAGCGGATTTGAAGAAAGCAGCACGGCCCATACTCTTGAAATTGTCGCGATTGACAATGCCGGAAACAGAAGCGTAAAACAAACATACTCAATCAGCATTGATTCGACCGCATCTGATTTTGCAAGCTCTTATTATACATTTGACGGCGTAACTTTCTCGGACGCAAGCGGAAGCGTTCTTTCTAACTGCAAAAATGGCATTTCCGTATATGGAACTATAAGCGACGCTGCTTCTGGCGTTGGTGAATTTGATTCAATATCTGTTGCAGGCAGAAAAATAACAACCGCGACAGTTTCGTTCTCCGAAAACGAGCTTCCGTCTACTGTAAGCGAGTGCGCAGACAAAATTTCTGAAATGAATTTTGTTTCTTATGACAATATCAGCGATAAAACGGCAATAAAATCATGGAAGTTTGAGCTTCCGGCCACAAGCATAGAAGACGGCGCTGTGGCTTTGTCTCCGACAGACACGGCAGGCAACGGAAAGGGAAGCTCTCAGAAAATATTCACTTTTGAGGTAGACACGACAGCTCCGGCGGTAAGCTTTACAAGTCCTTCTGTTTCGGATAAAGTCGCGCTTTCTTCTGTTAATGGAACATCTTCCATAACAGGAAAAATCACTGAGGCAAAAACTCCGAAATCTCTTGAATTTTATTACTCGACAACAGAATCTGACAATTTAAGCGGCTACACAAAGCTTGGAGACTCAATCACAGACGCTTCTGCGATCTACACCTGGTCAAAGGAATTTGACTTCAACACTCTTTCTTCTGCGGAAACTGCTGTTGATTCAGATGGAGCTTACACTGGAAAAGCAAGCCTTTACATTCTTGTTGCCGCATCTGATATGGCAGAGAATGTGAATTATGAAGACGACAAAATTACAAGCTCTGACGGATTCGTTGAAATTCCGGTTGACTTAAATGGCGATGTTCCGACTGTAAGAATCACAAACCTTACTGAAAAAGATGGAGCTTACTGGCTTGTAAACGGCGAGGATGCAAAAATTGAAGGAACTCTTTCTGACGATGACGGCGATATCGCGGATTTCAAGATTTTTGAAGAGCCTATAGCAGTCGATTCTGATGGAAACATTACGACACAAGAAGCGTCGGGCGCAGTTCTTTCATGGACTACAGGCAGCAGCGACTTTACTTATCAGCCGTCAACAACAACAGACGGCGAAAAGAAACTTTATTTCTATGTAAAGGACTATGCCGGCGGAATTTTCTACACTGGAAAAAACACGAAAAAGCAGTTTACAGAGCCGAAAGTGCAGGTTAGAAGCGGCACGGCGGTTGCAAGCGATGATGCGTTTGCTTATACATCTGACGGAACTGCTCCGACGGTTTCTTCTATAAAGATTGCATATTCGGACTCAGAAAGCGGAACTTATTCTGACTTTGAAACATTCACCGCGGCTACGGTTGTCGGCGGAACAGAAAAAAAATACGCGAAATTCCAGATAGAAGCGAGCGACGACATTGGAATTGAAAGCGGAACTTTAACTTTGTCTATAGGCGATACTTCGTCTGCAAAAACTCTGACATTCTCAGATGATAAGGCAACATCGGAAATCTATGATTTGTCTAGCATCTTAGATGACGAGATGGGCTATGTGAACGTTTCGGTGGTTGTAAAAGATCAGAGCGGCCAAAGCGGAAACGCAAGCTCTGTATTCACTCTCGACAATGAAGGTCCTGCCACATTCAGCGTAACGTCTCCGACATCGGGCACGATAAGCACTTCTGACGTTACTGTTTCTGGAATTGCTCAGGACGGAAGCGGCTCTGGTATTTCCAGCGTTGAATTTGCAGTTCCGACTGCTTCTCAAAATTCAAGCGCGGAAATCGGAGATGCTGACGAAAACGGAATTTCATCAGTTGCAAATTATTCAGATGTGTCATTTGGCGGAGACTTAAAAGACGGAGCAACAGCCGGACTGTGGAGCTTCGTGTTCTCTTCGGACGAGAATGACGGACAGCTTACTCAATACACAGAAGCGTACGAAAATGACAATTCTTCTTATGCCCTTTCAAAGTCAGGCTATATTTATACTATTCCGCTATGGTTTAAGCTGACAGACAAGCTTGGAAATGTTTCTGTTTATCAGTATGAAGTTTCTTATAATCCGAACGCAAACTGGCCTTCTGCAACAGTAAACACTCCAAAAACTGGAACAATTCTTGGAACGAGCGCTGATTTTGCGGGAATAGCCACAGACAATAACAACGTTATGGCGGTTTATATTCAGTTCGATCTAGATGGCGACGGAGATTACGATTCTTATGATAAAGCACTCTTTGCCTCTTCAAATTCCGGCGAGACTATTTACACTGCTTCTGACTTGAGTTTTTCTTCTAGCGGTGCAATACAGTCTTCTGATTCAGACTGGTGGGGCGTAAAACTGAGCGGAACCACAAGCTGGAACGGCTCGTTTACTTTGCCTCAGACTGTTTCAGAAGATGTTTCTTGGCAAGTCCGTGCCTGTGCAGTAGACGACGAGAATATTGCGGGACTTTGGTCTGACGGAAGCGCGACAACTTCTGCCGGCTCAAATGGCATTGTTTACGAGAATGTCTACAACGCCAACTTCAGCTTCGATTTTTTTAACA
>CAVDRA010000103.1:0-6007 GCA_963611155.1 bacterium
ACGCTGGCTTATTATTTTCTGTGCTGATGTGCTTTCTATAAGCGCGCTTTCGTCCGCAAAAAGAAGCTTTTTTGTTTTGAGCAGTTTTCTTGCCTTCTCAAAGATTTTTGTTTCCCTGCATTTTTTCATGTTGAACAGAATCACACCCGCGTTTATGAAATTTCTTCTGAAAAAAAGCAGAATTTTCCCGTAATGGTCGCGGGCGGCCGCATATTCAAAATCGGAGGTGTCTATGCTCCAAAGAAGGTCGATGTCCCTGTTGAAAAGAATGTCGGCGTCAAGATAAAGAATTTTGTCCGGAATTTCGCTGAAAAGGTCGGCGAAAAGGCGGATTAGAGTGTAGGGCGAGCAGTAGCAGCTTTCGTTCGGGCAGCCGGAAAAATTTTCCATGTAGACTTTCGTCACATCGGTTTTAATGACTTTGTTTTCCGGATTATATGATTTTGCGGTTTCGTCTAAAAAGTCGGCCTGGCTGTCTGAAAGCGGCGTGAATCTCGGGTCCAAATGAGAAACATCCATCGTGAAAATAAAGAAAGTGAACGGCTCCTTTGATTTTGATCTCATAAGTATTGACAGCATTGCCGTCAAGATTCCGTCAAAAACCTTGTCGTTCCCGCAGAAAAGTATGCTTTTCATTCTGATTCCTTTTTTATATATTTTATCGCCTCGTAGGTGCTCAATTTTGCACGCTCGCACATTGCGCTGTAAACTTCGCCGCGGAGCTTTTTTCTGCGCTCTTTTGGGGAAAGTGTCTCGTCCGCAAAAAAAGGACCGTCAATGTATGTCGTCATTTTTGGAGTTTTCCTGAATTTCTGCCTGGTGTACACGTTCGTAAAACAGAAGACAGGCGTTTTCTCTGCGGTCTTGCATTCTACAGGATATTTGAAAGAGGAGTCTGAAAACGGCCTTATTTTTGTGTAAAACGGCCAGATATGGGCCTCGGGATAAATCATGATTGAGGAATTTTCGCTTTCATGAAGCCTGATTGCCTCCATGAAGTTTCTTCCGGCTTTAAGATTGCCTGGAAGAGGCAGCGCTCCAAGATATGGCATGAACCTTCCCCAGAACGGCATTGAGACATTGTTCGGATGGACAATCACAAAGGTGCTGTGTGGACGGCTAACAAAAGTCGGAACAAGAGGATCTGCGAAAGTGTTTGTGTGGTTTCCGTAAAAGAAAAGCGGATACTTTTTGAACGGTCTTGTTTTTTCTCTGCCGACAATTTTATGGGCAAACACGAGCTTGAGATAGGCAAGCGCGATTGGAGGCGCGATTATCTTCCATAGGAAAAAACGCTTTATTTTCCATGAAAGAGCGGTTCCGCCGTAATCATAGCCCTCATCGATTTTCCGCGGCGTTATAACCGCTGTGGAAAACTCGTCTTTGAGCTCATCTGAATAGTAAATAATTTTTCGTCGGTCCATTTTTTTGTCGTGGAAATATCTGCCTTTGCCTAGCTAGAGTATTCAAGCGAAATGCCGTATGATTTCTCGTAGATTTCTTTCCAGGCTTTGTAGTTTTCTTCTTTCATGTAATCCGCGTTTTTCCGCGCGGAAAGATCCGGCTTGGGAAAAATCGGCTTTAGAATATGGATTGAATATTCCTGCACCGGAAAACCGTCGTTTTTGTCGATGATTTCTGAGTCCTTCATTGTGATGAAAAACGGAATGACAGGCACGTTGTTTTCAGACGCGAATCTGAACGCTCCGTTTGCAAGCGGGCGGGGCTTTCTGTAGTTCCACCACATGGCCTGCTCAGGATAAATCAGAATTTGTCTGCCCTTGGAAAGGTAAGTTTTTACAGCCTCCATGAAATTTTTCATCGTCGAGGCGACGCTGCTTAAAGGAAGCGTATTGCAGTGCTTGAACAGAAAACCATAAAATCCGGGAAAATTCGTGTAGTTTCCTTCCCGGCAGACTTTCACAAGCTCCCGATGATAAACATGCTTTTCAATCGCCTTGTAAACCGCGAAATTGTCCATTGCGTTAAAATGATTGCATGTTATGATAGCTCCGCTTCTTTTTAGGGGAACATAATTTTCCTCAAGCCCGGTTACCTCCTTTATGATCATTATTTTTTTCCGGAGCAGCGTGTTGATGTGGCGCCGGGCGAGCATATTCGCAAATTTCATCCAGAATTTGCTCGAAAGTTTTTTGTTCAGATAGTCTACCTTGTCGGGCGTGAGCGGAATCGTCGTCGGGTCATCTTCAACATCCTCGGTCCAGCGTTTTTCTTTTTCAAACCGCTCTATTTTTTTTAGAATCGCAATCCGTCCCTCATCTTTGAGAATCTCATTTTCTGCCATTTTTTTCTTCCTGGTTTTATTTTGAATTTCTGCCAAGCGAGTTAAAATAATTTTCCGGATCATTCGTGTCTTCGATTGCCATCTTCTTTAAATTTTCAAAAGCAATCCTGTCGCGCTCGTGCAAGTCCTGCGAGTAAGAGGCTTTGATTTTCAGAATATTGTCGTAAAGAAAAGTTTTCTGCGCATATTTCCAGAAAAATTCCTCATAGTGGACGTTATCGTAATGCCACGGCTTCCAGTTGATTTTGTAATGGATAAGTTTCAGATTCTTGTCATTGAATCCCGGAGTTTCAAACGCAGACTTGTTCCAGCCTACATCAATCATTTTAGTTTTTCCGCGGCAAAGCACATTCAGATAATCCTCGTCCTGAGTCACGCGGAATGTGAATGTGTTCATGAGATTTATGAATTTAGACTCGATTTCTTCTTCACGGTATTTTTTCGAGTTTATCAAAAGAACTCCCGCGCTGAAATATTCTCTGCGCGACACGCCGAGGGCTTTTTCAACGTAGGTTCCGAAAACATCATATTCGATCATCACTTCTTCGCTCGCCGCTCCGACAAGATTGTCGCCAAGCTCGATGTTGTAAAGCTCTGAAATATCGCCTGTCACAACGATGTCGCAGTCAAGGTAGATAACTTTGTCATACTGGGAGAAAACACGCGGAATAAACACGCGGCAATAAGTTTCCTTCGAATAATAATCGCGGAGATGAAAATTTCCCGATGATTTTTCCATTTCCTCGCGAAGATCAACAAATTCGATGGACGCGATTTTATCTCCGGCATCCTTGCATATAAGAGTCAGCTCGTCGATATATTCTTTTTTTAGGCTCGTAGTCAAAACAAAAATTCTGTAATAATAGTCTTTTGAAGCGTTGTCAAAAAGCGACGTAAGCGCAACGGCAAGAAACGGAACATAGTTGTTGTCGGTCGCAAAAAAAATAGGAATTTCCTTTTTAGCTTCGCAATTCTGCATAGTGAAGCTATCCTATCATAGATTTAAGATTGCTTTCAAGACGAAGAATTTTCTCATTTTCTGAAAGCTGGTTCTAATTTGGCTCTTTTGATTGCCGACTATCTATCTTATCTGTATAAAGTGCCCGTTTTTTATGATAGAAAAAAATTGCGGAAAGATGTATTTTGTTCTGAATATGAAAAAAAACTTTATTTTCAGCTGTTCTTTCTTTTCCCGGACAGCGTTGCTTGTTGTAATTCTGAGTCTTTTTTCGCTCCAGGCAGTTTTCTCAAGAGAATTTTCAGAAAACGAAAAACAGGCTGTTCAGGAAATATTTTCTTTCAGGCTTTCGCTCCGCTCGCTTCCGGATGTCAGCTCATGCGCTGAAAAGCTTAGGGAGTATAAAAATCAAAACAGGGAAAAAATCGAGTCTCTTGGTGAAGAGGCCCGTCTTACCTGCGATAATATGCTTGCCACGGCTGAATACAATTTAGAATATGAAAAAGATATTCATTCTCCGGAAATGGAAAAAATTCTGCGTCCCCAGTATCAGAAAATTCTTGAATTCTCAAAAGGCAAATCCGCCGAAGAGCTTAATCCTTATTTTGTTTTGACCAGCTCTGATTTGACGAATTCGATGCTGCAGTTTTTGCCGCGCTCGTACTCGATAACGCTCGGGCTGCAGGAAAAAAAGGATTACGCGGTTGTCGTTAAAAACAATCCTGAAATGTCTTTCGCGCTGACTCTTTCTGCGTGGTGGTATTATTATGCGCCTTCTGTCGGGGGCGGAAGCGAGTCAAAGGCGAGAGAATTTTTTGAGCTCGCGCAAAAAAGCGCAGTGTCAGATTATGATAAATACTACAGCTGCATAAATCTTGCCCAATTTCATTTTGAAAAGAAAAACAGCGAGCTTTGCGATAAATATATGGAAGAAGCCGAGAAAATCCTCCCGGAGACACGGTACGTAAAACTATTGAGAAGAATCAACAAAATCGGATATTCTCTTTTCGACTACAACATGAACAGCCGGCGGGAAAAAATCGACAAAAAACTTATTATTGATGATTGATTCGATTTTAGCTAAAATATTCACCTATGCTCTTGTATCTTGCCCTTAAAAATATAATCACGAAAAAAAGCTCTTATGTGATTGTGCTTTTTATCGCTTTCGCTGTCATGATGCTTGTTGTGACCAATGCGGTTTTTGACAGCACCGAAAAAGGCGTTCAGGAAACTTTTGTTTCATCTTTTACCGGCGATGTTGTGATCCGTCCAAAGCATGTTCCGCCGCTAAGTCTTTTTGGAGATCAGACTCCTGTAACAGGAAAGCTTTCCGAAATTCCTGTTCTCAATCCCTACGGTGAAATCCGTGAAATTTTGGTGTCAGACTCAAGAATCAAAAAAATCACTCCTCAGATTACAGGCCAGGTCGCAATTTCAAACGGAGATGGCGACGATCTTTCCGCGTCATACATCTTCGGCGTGAACGGCGAGGAGTACACAAGCTGCATGTCTTCGATAAAAATTTTAGACGGCGCGCCGTGGAAAAACGGAGAAAAGGGCGTGATGCTCACGAAATCCCATGCGCAGGAACTCAATGTTTCTGTCGGCGATACGATACAGTTTGCGATAAACGAAGGTTTTTCATCAAGATTGCGAGCGGCTCCGCTGTCTGCGGTTTATGAATACAAAAACGACAATCAGACACTGGAAAATCTTGTGCTTGTCAATTCAGAAACGGTACGCTCGCTTCTTGATATTTCCGATATGACTGACTCATCAAAGATTCAGCTTGACGAGAATCAGCAGAATTTCCTCGGAGACTTGGATTTTGACAATCTTTTTGGTGACGCCTCTGACTTGAGCGAGGCTGTCGCAACAGATGAGATAACTTTCTCAAGGGAAGAAGAGGAGGCTTTGCAGGCTTCGTATTCATCTTCAACATGGAATTTCATAATTTGTCGCCTTGAAGACTCAAAGGACGCTTCAAAAGTGATAAAGTCGCTTAATAGCATTTTTGAAAAGAACGGCTGGCAGGCCGAGGCTGTAAACTGGAGAAGCAGCGCGGGAAACACAGCTTTTTATCTTTATATTCTCCGCCTGATTTTGAATATCGGAATCATAATTGTTCTTGCGGCAGGTTTTATTGTTGTAAACAATACTCTTGTGATTAACGTTTTAGACAGAATCCGCGAGATTGGAACAATGCGCGCAATCGGAGCGAATAAGCGTTATATCTCCAAGGAATGCATGGCTGAGACTGTGATTATGGCTGTGATTTCAGGTGTGCTTGGCATTTTTCTCGGAATTTTGGCATCTAAAGCCGTGAATCTTATGGACATAACATTGCACAATAGTTTTTTGGTTCAGCTTTTCGGCGGTCCTAGCATTGTGACTTCCGTAAAGCTTTCAAACCTTCTTGGCTCATTTTCTGTCGCGCTCATAATAGGTTTTGTGGCATGGATTTATCCTGTGGTAAACGCGCTTAGAGTAAATCCTGTGCAGGCAATGCAGGGAGCAAAATAATGTATCAGATAAAAATCGGTATCCGCTCGCTTTTTTATAGAAAAAACCAGTATGTTTCTTTGCTGCTTGTCTGCGCTGTCGGAGTGGCAATTTCACTCGCTTCAATTTTTGTGAGCAGGGGAATGATAAAGGCGATGACAGACAAGGCAAGCGTCTATTATGGTGGCGATCTTGTTTTTATGGCGGCAAGCGAGGCTGAAGGAATAGAGTATCTTGAC
>CAVDRA010000104.1:0-5988 GCA_963611155.1 bacterium
AATCAGAAATCTTGACATGAAGCTCGCCGTCCGGAAGATTTTCTGTTGAGAGCCGGCCTACTCCGTCCCTCGCAAATTTTCCGCCGGAAACGTAAAGCTCTTCCTTTTCTTTGTCCCATTCAATATCTGCGCCGACCTTTTTCAAGACATCCACAATTGCGCAGTCGCCTTGGGTTCCGCCGTCGTCAATATTTTCAATTATGATTTTGCTGTCAGAAACCAAAGCCGCAATCAAAGGAAACGCAACCCCTTCCCAGTCGCTCGGAATAACGCAGTCAAAAGCCTTTAAATCAGGCTTAGGCTCAACTTCGATTTCTTTAAAATCTGGAGAGATGCTGCATTTTACGCCGACTTTTTCAAGCCATTTTTGCGTCATTGTAAGGTAAGGAGTCTCTTTAGGATTTGTGAGTATTATTTTCAATTTTGAGCCGAGAAGGATTCCAGCCATCATCAAGCCTGAAATGTACTGGCTTGAAACTTCGCCCTCGGTAATCACAGTTCCGCCTTTTATCGGGCCTGTAACAACAACAGGACAGCTGTTTTTTCCCGGAATCGCGGTAAAGCAGTCTGCGCCAAGCTGTTTTAAGGCAGACAAGAGATGGTTTACCGGCCGTTTTCTGATTGAATCATCGCCTGTAAAAATGGAAGTTCCATCGAAAGCTGCCGCGATTGGAGTCAAAAAATACAAAAGTGAGCCTGAATTTCCAACATTCACTACATCTTCAGGCAAATGGAATTTTTTGCCTGCCCCGTCGACAGTCCATTCAGTTCCAGGTTCGCCTTCTGTGCTTAAATTAAGGTTTACTCCAGCGCCAAGCAAAGGAACGGCAGCAGCCGTTGAAAGACAGTCCGCGCTTGGAAGCGGATTTTTTATGTGGGAAATGCCTTCCGCGAGAGACGCAAGCAAAAGCGCGCGGATTGTATGGGATTTTGAGCCAGGAACGAAAATTCGTCCGGAAAGGCTCGCTCTTGATGAAACAACATTCATAGCGCGATTCTATCATAATTCATTTCTATTTTCCATATTTGCGATTTTTGATATAGTCGGAAGAAAATCAGGCAGTTTCTAAAACGGCACTGATAATTAAAAAAAACGTCTCTCAGCAAGAAACCGCAATAATCAGAAGCTTTTTAATGGGGAGAAAATATGGCGCTTGACATTATCACAAACAGCAGTGAAACAAATCCAGACAAGCTTGAAAAAGCGTTTTTTGAAGCTTTCCCGTCATTCTCAGATGATGAAAAAGCAAAATTTGATTCCGCATGGAAATTTCTTCTTGAAAAAACAGACGGAATCTCGCGGAAATGCGGAAAGCCATACTATCTTCATCCGATGAGAGTCGCTTCTCTTCTGGCAGAAAGAAATTTCGGAATTGACTGTGTAATCTGCGGGCTTCTGCACTCAATTTTTGAAATCGAAGGCGTAAAAAAAGAAGAAGTCGAAAAACTTTTCGGCGGGACAGTCACAAAAATCGTCTCGGACACTTCAAAAATAACCGGAATGAAAATAAACGCCTCAACAATCCAGCAGGCGGACAACATCAGAAAAATGCTCTTTGCGATGATTGACGACGTGCGTGTAATCTTCGTAAAGCTTGCAGACCGTCTCGACAGGATGAGAAACCTGAAATCTGTGGAAGAGAAAAAACAGCGCCTGATTTCTGCGGAAGTTCTTGACATTTGGGCGCCGCTTGCCGACCGTCTCGGAATGCAGACTGTAAAAAACGAGCTTGAAGATTTAAGCTTAAAATACTCAAACCCGAATGTTTTCCAGCAGATAAAGGCGATTGTCTCGCAAAAAAAAGACGAGCGCGCGGCTTATCTCGAAAAAGCCGTGAACGCAATCAAAAGGGAAGCTGAAAAGGCCGGAATTGAAGTTACAATCTCAAGCCGGGCCAAGCATTTTTTTTCGATTTACAAGAAAATGCAGAAAAGGAATGTGCCTGCCTCAAAGCTCTATGACCTGCTTGCCCTGCGCGTAATCTGCCACACAAACGCTGAATGTTACACTTTGATTGGAATCGTGCACGGAATTTGGAAGCCGATGGACGGAAGATTCAAGGATTATATCGCGATGCCGAAGGCGAACGGCTACCAGTCGCTCCACACAACGGTCGTATGCGAGGGAAAGCCTCTTGAAATTCAAATCCGGACCGACAAGATGCACAACATGGCTGAATACGGCGTGGCGTCGCACTGGCTCTACAAAAAAGGAATGAACCACGACAAGGTTGATATCAACTCGCTTGGAATTTTCAACCAGCTTCAGAATCTAAAAAACGAGAATCTTTCAAACGAAAATTTCTTTTCCGAACTGAAAAACGAAATTTTAGGCGACGAGATTTTTGTGTTCACTCCAAAAGGCGATGTGATTCAGCTTCCGTCCGGCGCGAATGCTATTGACTTTGCGTACAGCGTTCATTCGGCAGTCGGCGAGAAAATCGTCGGGGCAAAGGCTGACGGAAAAATAATTCCGATCACAACGCCGCTAAAAAACACCCAGATTGTCGAAATCATAACAAATCCGCAGGCGCACCCGACCGAAAACCAGCTCAAGCTTGTCCACACTTCAAAGGCGCGCCAGAGAATTCACTCGTGGCTTGTGGCGAACGATCCGACATTTGTTGACAAAGCCGCTCTGGCCCAGCGGGCTGCGGACATTGCCGCGCACAACGACAAATCAAAGCAGATTCAGGACGAAAAACGCAAAAAGCACTCGAGAAAAGGCGAGGGCGAAATCAAAAATCCGCTTGAAAACTACACAGGCAAAATTATCGCACAAAACACGAAAAATATGCTCTGCACTCTCGCGGGCTGCTGCTGTCCGAAACCAGGCGACATAATCGTAGGCTATGTGAGCAAGAAAAAAGGAATCATGGTTCACAAGGCGACATGCCTTACATTCCAGCGGATTCAGAACATTGAAAACAGAATGGTCGATGTTGAATGGGAAAGAAGAGAAGCTGCGCAGAAAAAGCAGAAAGCTGAATAAACTTTTAGGCGGATTTTAGCCTGCGCTTGCAAAGGGAGCGCGCTTCAGAAAATGCTACGCCGGATGCGGAAGGCTTTAGTTGAGAATCAATGAGCGCAAGCGAACCTGAAGCAGCCGGGCTTGTAACCGACAAGAAGCGATGTTTTTGCGCATTGGCTGCTCAAGAAAAAGTCCGTCCAAAAAAAATCAGAATTTTCAGGCATTTTATAAAAGCAAACTGCCATTTGAAACAGCTTGCTTTTTTGAACTATCTTCCTGTGTCGCGGATTTTTCCCTCGACAAAATCAGGGTCTTTGATTCTGACGAGAGTGCCTTCTTCGATTTCAAGAGGCGTGTAGATTGCGCAGTCGTGATCGGCGTTTACCCAGTCAAGTTTTTCGCCGTTTTTCGGATTTATGAACTCGTAATCTTCGCCTTTTACTTTTTTGCTCAAAATTGTAGGAGAAACGAATTCAAGCTCGCTTCCCGAATCAACTTTGTTGAGCGGATTGTAAAGATAGATTTTCCAGCCTTCGTGCGGCTCCACAGTGCGGACAACTTTTTCAGGATGATTTTTTTCATCAAGGAGAACCGCTTTCCGCGCGTCGGGGTGCATTGCCTCAAGCTCGGCTCTGCGTTTTTCAACGAGATCTTTTCCCATTTTCAGAATTTTCCGGGTTTCGTTCTCGTCGAATTTCTTTTCGACTGTAGCGGCAAGAATGTAAGGAGAGTCGCTTGCGCCGATTGTCGTCTTGTCGGCGTTTCCGCGGTTGTAATAAAAGCCTGTCGTGCTTTCACGGTGGGCAACCTCGCTAATCGAAGCGATGAACGGAGCGGCCTGCTCAGCCGTGATTTTTCCTTCAAGGGCATCGATCGCTTTTCTGTACGCGCGGGCCACCATCGCAACGTAATAGATTGATTTCATCCGGCCTTCAACTTTCAAAGCGTCAACTCCGGCCTTTTTCATGTCGGCGATATGGTCAATCATGCACAAGTCTTTTGATGACAAAAGCGCAGTAAAGTCTTCACCTTCAAAAACCGGGAAAAATTCGCCCGGACGCTGCTTTTCCTGCAGGCGCAAAATTCCTGATTCAGCAATCATTTTCGCGTCGGAAGCAGTCAGTTTTCCGCCTTTTTCATTGAGCTCTTTCATGCGGTCAGAAAGCACGCTTGCATTTTTGAATGATTTTTCAACACCCAAGTCATATTCCCAGCGGCAAGGCTGAGAGCAAAATCCGCTCTGAGCGCTCCGTCCTGTCAGATACGCGCTCATCAAGCATCTTCCGGAATAGGCGATACACATTGCGCCGTGAGCAAAACATTCAATCTCAATGTCAGGATTAGCGTCTTTTATCTCTTTTATTTCATCTAAAGAAACCTCGCGCCCGAGAACAACGCGCTTAAAGCCGAGCTTCGAGTACATTTTTACTGCCTCGCGGTTCATGCATGAAGCCTGCGTTGAAAGATGAAGGTGAGCAGATGGAAATTCCTTTTGAAGAATCGGAACCATTCCCAAATCCTGAACAATAAACGCGTCGATCGGATAAAGCTTAAAATATTCAAGATTCTGCATGAACATTTCAATGTCGTGGTTATGAAAAGCGATGTTCAGCGCGCAGAAAAGCCTTTTTTCAGGATATTTTTTCTTTAGCTCGACGACCCGCTTGTATTCATCATCATAAAAATTGTCGGCCTTGATTCTGAGCGAAAAACGCTTTAAGCCGATATAAGCCGTGTCAGCTCCATAATTGTACGCATAAGCCAATTTATCGATATTTCCTGCCGGACAAACCAATTCCATAAAAAACTCCGTATTCTTTAATTTTCTTCAGATTCTTCGTTTTTTTGCGTCGTGAACATTTTTCCGATTTTTTCCACCGCAAGATGAGATTCCTTCAGATATTCATCCGCAAGCTGAAAAAGCGGCATCATGTTTTTCCAGATGTCAAGCTCGCATTTTACGCCGTCGTTCTTGAGCATATCGGAAAAAACAATATAGTCATCATAAAAAATTTCTTTTTCACCGCATTGGATAAAAATCTCAGGAAGCTCAGAAATCATCTCTCGGGAAGCTTTTAAAGGCGACACAAGAGGATTTTTCCAGTTTTCCTGATAAGTATAGTTTTCCGCGCAAAGCCTGACCGATTCAGCGCTAAAAACCTCGTCGCTTGCCTTGCGCTCAGAAAACATTCCGTCATCCTCGGCAACGTTCAGCCATGGACTAAAAAGCACGATTTTTTTTATTGAAGATTTTATTTTCTCGTCAAGCTGGAAAACCATCGCAAGCGCAATTGAAGCGCCACTTGAATCCGCGGCAATTATAATTTCAGGCGATTTTTCTGGCCCGCCGTTCTGCCCAGAAGAAAGAGCCGCGTCCATTTCCTCGTAGAGACGGCGAAAAGCCGACAAAACATCTTCAATACCGTTAGGAAAAGGAAAAGCAGGAGCAAGACGAAATTCCGGAAGAACGACTTTTGCCGCGCAGGCGTTTCCAAGAGACGAAGCAAACGGCCGGTAAGATTTTCTCGAGCCTCCAACAAAAGCTCCGCCATGAACATAAAAAACAGCGCGGTTCACAGCGTAAATTTCAGGATAAAGGACATCGCATTTTATTTTTCCGTATTCTTTTTCTTCACACTCAACATTGTTTGGAAGATAAACCGAAGAAAAAGTGTCGTCTATTTTCTGCCTGAATGAATCTATTTCTGATTTTGGAGATAACAGAAAGGCTTTTAGTTTTTTAACCGCATTCTGCCTGTCTTTAGACCGGTCTTTAGAAGAATTCATATTTGTATGACTATAGTAAATTTCGGCGGATTTTGCTATAGTTACGCATTTATTGATAAAAGAGGTTCGCTATGCCTATAAAAATTCAGTCAGATTTGCCTGCAAAAAAAGTTCTTGAATTCGAGAACATCTTCGTTATGACAGAAAACAGGGCGGCAACACAGGATATCCGGCCACTTAAAATTGCGATTGTGAATCTTATGCCGACAAAGGAAGCCACAGAAATTCAG
>CAVDRA010000105.1:0-5881 GCA_963611155.1 bacterium
CATATAAACATTATTCCGTTCACAGAAGTCCAGATGGAAATCAAGAAGAAATCGCCTGAAAGCTTTACGACGCTTATGCTCCGCCTCTGCATGATGAAATGCGCGAATCTTCTTGCAAGAAGAACGGGAGCTTCATGCATAATCACGGGCGAAAGCCTCGGCCAGGTTGCAAGCCAGACAATCGAGAACATGACGTGCACGGAAAGCATGGCGGAATTTCCGCTTCTGCGTCCTCTTGTCGGAATGGACAAGGAAGAGATTGTGGATGTGGCAAAGGAAATCGGAACTTACGAGACTTCAATTCTGCCGTACGAGGACTGCTGCGTGCTTTTCAGTCCCCGCCACCCGGTCTTGCGCGCAAGCGTTGAGGAAGCGCAGGAAATCTACAAGAGTCTCGGTGTTGACGAGCTTATAAAAAAGGCGTTTGACGAAAGAGTCATCAAACGCTTTGAAGTCGGAAACAAAGAGGAAATTGAAAAAGAGCAAGCCTGTGAGTAAACAGGCAATCCCAGGAAAAATATCTAGAACCGCCTCCATGGGGGGCGGCCTTGCGAATGGCAAAACCGCCGGCCAGAAAATGGCGCGCCGTTTCAGAGGAGAACATGTTCGTCTCTGAAACGGTTTTCAGCTTCATGGGCTTTTTTTTCGGAGGCTTCCGATAATGCCGGCTAATGCCGGCTGGCGCCGGCTAGTAGCTGTATTTGAATCCCAGAGAAAGATAATGATTTGCGCAGTCATAAAGGCTTGAAATCCATTCTGCTTTTGCGGTTTTTGCGGCGGTTTTTGCGGCGGCGTACATTTCGTCATACGAATTGTATGTTTTGCCGTTGAATGTATATGTTGTTTTTCCGGAGTCGTCTGTATTTTCTGTATAGCTCAGCCCGTTATAAATATTTGTGTTCACGCCCGCGTTTTTTATGTACTCGAAAACGTAGCCAAGCTTAAAGCTTAGAGTTCCGTATTTTGTCCGCGAAAGCTCATATTCGGCGTTCAAGCCCGCCTGCATCACATACATCTTGTGTCCGCTTGTCATAAACCCGAGCTTTTCCCATGCCGACTCAACGTGCTTTCCGTGCGTGCTTGAAGAGTCGCTGAACATCTGGCTCATCGATAAAGTTCCGTTTGTCGAGTAAGTTCCGGCTTCAGCAAGCATATATTCCGCAGCTTCGTCTTCAGAAAAATCCTCGGCGGAATTCGCGTGCCGCGTGAAGCCTGCGGTCAAGTCGAGCGTAAGTTTTTTTAACGGTCTGAAGCGCGCGCTCAGCGAAATTTTGTCGGAATTCGGGTCTAAAGACGAGCCTATATTCACTCCGGAGTTCGTGTAGTTCTGATAATTCCATGTGTAGCCTGTAAATGCCCCGGAATCGTCGCTTTCATATTCCCAGTGCGCATAGACATAAGGCATTATCGCCGTGTAGCTGAAAGAAATTTTATCGACAAAGGAATTTTCAGGAGAATAGATGATTCCGCTCTGGAAACCGAATCTAAGTTTTGTGTCAAAATCGAGTTTCAGGACGTTGTTAAGCTCGATGTCATCCGCAAAAAAATCAGTCGCCCAGCTGAATCCTCTAAAAGGCTTGTATTCAAACAAAAGCCCCATCTGCATGTTTGCGCTCGCGCCTCCAATATTCTGCAGGGCGGCATAAGGAGCCGGAATAATGAACGAAATGTTCGAGTTAGGGCCGAACACGACGTTTTCATAATAAGTCAGATTGAATTTTCTGAACTTGTTCCATCTTAGGGCATGGAAAGAAAGATATTTTCCGTCAGAAAGCCAGTCTGTGTCGATGTCGGGAATATTGCGCGTAGCTCCAATCACCTCGTAAACAGAAGCGTAGCTCCAGTTCTTCGTCGTCGCATTAAAGATAAAATTCGCTGAATGATAGCCAGTGTCGTTCAGGGCGAGCCCCTCGCCTAAAAACGGCCCGAATCCCACGCGGCTAAGCCCCGCCGTCGCATAGACAGCTTCAGTTCCGAAAGAAACGTTTGTGTTCCAGTCAAGATATGTGCTGAAAGGTCCTGCGTCAACCGCGTCATAGATGGAGTCCTCGAGAATGTTCTGATAGAGCGGCGAATATGAAGAAAAATCAGCTGTTTCGCCGTAAATCCCGAATTTGTATCCGAGAGAAACAAGATTATGAAGAGAAATATCTCCGCCGGCTCCAATCTCGCCAGAAAGCGCTTTTTTTGAAGTATTCTCTTCCTCGTCAGCTGAGGAATGTTTTATATTTGCGCTTCCTTGCGCGAAAAGCGTGTAAGGCTTTGAAAAAATCCTCTCGTATTCAGATTTTGCGAGAGCCGCCTCAGTTTCATTTCCTTTTTCAATCACGTCGTTTAACACGCGCTTTACAACTGAAAGCGGATACGGGCGCAAAATCGGAAGCGCGGATGTAAGCCCTAAAAGCTCCCATTTCTGAGCTTCGCTGTAAAAAGAATCGTTTATATCAACCGACACTTGCGAAAAAACGGTAACGGCTGAAAACGCGAAAATAAAGGCGAATAATTTTTTTTTCATAAGTTTTCCTTTTATCAAAAGTAAATTGCTTTGCGCCCGCCCGCATTAAGGCAAGCTAGAACGCGATGCTCAATGCGCCTGCGACTTCAAAGCCGAAAGCAGTTTCGCCGTGCTCGTGGTTATGATTCAAAATCACGACGTAGCTCGGCTGGAAAGTCATCTTGACTTTTCTGGTGAATCTGTAGCTTCCCCTCAAAGAGAATCGGCTTACAAATTCCGGAGTTCCTGTCGGGCAGATTGCGTCTCTAAGTTCTTCCCAGTTGTTCTGAGATTTATCCGGGTAAGCCCAGTTTTTTGTGTAAGATGAATCTTCTGTATCAAAATAAGTTTTTTGTCCGCCCCAGTCGATTTTGTCAAACACGCTTGTTCCAGACTGCTCGCCGCGCGCCATGTAAAGATAAACAAAGTCAAGAGACCATTTGTCTGGAACTTCGTAGCCGAAAGTAAGCTCCGCGGAAATTGTGTCAGGTCCGAAAGGCGAGCCAAGCCATTCATAGAAAATCGCCTTGTCGCCTATGTTCTCGCTGTAAGTGCGCACCATTGACCAGTTAGGGCTTTCCTTTATGTAAAGATAAGGGTCTGCCCAGCTTCCTTCAAAGGCAAAATGGAAGCGTCCGCGCCCGTACGGAATATAAGTCTCGTTTCCGCCTTGAAAGCCAAGTCCGTTCGGAGTCGGGCTGTCGCTATAATGCGAAGTTTCGTAAGGAGTCTGATACTGTGTCATCGCGAAAAGTCCGTAGAATCTCGTGTTTTTAAACGGCGTGAACTGCAAATTTATTCCGAAATAGTCACAAGTGTTGCTTTCAGGGTCGTCGTCTTTGCTGTCATAATCTCTCCAAGCCGCAAATCCGTGAAAAATCGTCCAGGGATTAAGATAGCGGAGCTCCATTGGAGCGTAAACCAAAAGCCCCTCAAGAAATGTAATCTGGAATTTCTTGAAAAAACGCGCGTCTATCTGATGATGATAAAAATATTTGTCAACGTTGAACTGCGTTACGCCTCCAGTATACTTGAAATTAGGCGAGAAAATCTGCAGATCGGCATAGGAGCAGCCTGTAAGATAGTCGGACCAGATCATAGAGCCTGTGAGCGTGCGCCCGACAGAGCGTGTTCCCCGACCGATTCCGAATTTTACGCCGGTTTTATCTGTGAGCATTTTTCCTGTTGAAAAATATCCTGTATCTGGAAAATTGATGTCAAAATCATCTGCACTGTACAAAATATTTGTATAATTGAAATTATGAAGCGAAGCTCCCTTGTTCTGCCCAAGAAAAACATCCATTTTCATTGTGATAAAATCAGCCACATTTATTGAGAAAGGCGCGTCAAGAAGATGGCTTCTCTCGTATCTGTCCCAAACCCAGTCCAAATCAGAATTTGTCTTGTAGAATCCTTCAATATTTAATTCCGGCTCGATTCCTACTTTAACGATGTCTGAAAAAACAAGAGCGAGCGGCTCTTCAGCGCAGTAGCGCACAATTCTGTCAAAATCAGCGCGCCCGCTTTCACTCAAAGAGTCATAGTCAATCTCGTCAAGAATCAGGTTTACCTGCTGGATTGTAAGCGGAGCTGTTCCTGAAAAATTCAGGATTCCGCTTTCAAGTGAAATTGCTGTGAGAGAGTCGTAAATCCAGCTTCCGCTTTCAATAAGCTCCTGTTTTCCGCGCGCAGAAACGCTGGAAAGACATAAAATAAAAACTGCGGCCAAAGATGCAAGAATTTTCTTCATAAAATTTTCCTTATAAAAATTAAAAGAGACCAAAAAAATCCATTAGATGAACAAAAGAAAATCAAAAAAGTTAGCGGACAAACCGCCCGGTAAATTTATATTTTCTTGTCCAGATTTCAAAATTATTCGCTGATGACAAAAAGTTTTTTCGCTTGATTTCAGCTTTTTTGCTCTGATTTTTCGTTTTCGATTATATCAATCGCTTTTTGATAGCAAGCCACAAGGCGCGGAGCAAGGCTTGAGATTTTCCATTTCTGCGCCCAGCTCAAAGCTTCAGCGGACTTTTCTTTTCTAAGTTTTTCGTTTTTCAGAAGAGACAAAACTTTTTCAGAGAATTCATCTGTATCTTCTTTTACCATAAATCCGCCGTGATCGCCCTGCATAACATCCACTGTTCCAAGAATTCCGACTGCAACAACCGGCAAGCCTGCAAGCATAGCTTCGACTGTGACCAGCCCCTGAGTTTCGGTTTTGCTCGGAAAAGTGAAAACCGAGGCTATCTTGTAAAAATAAACAAGCTCGTCAGACGGAACATAGCCTGTGAAAAAAACAGAATCTGAAAATCCGCGCTCGATGGCAAGAGACTGAAGCTCCTCAGAATACGGGCCGGAACCTACAAAAAGCAAGGCTGTCTTAGAATTCTCTTTCTGCACTTTTTCAAGAACATCAAAAAGAAACGGAAGATTTTTTTCCTTCACAATGCGCCCCGCAAAAAGCAGAATTTTCTTTCCTTTTAGGCCTGGAAATTTTTTGTAGATTTTAGAAGCCATCTTCCTCTGCTCGCCTGCTGTGCATTCTTCTTTTCCGTCAGGAATTCCTGTAGGCAAAATATCAACTTTCTTTTCGACTCCGTAGTCCTTCACAACTGAAGCAATCCGTTTTGTAGGCGCGATAATCTCATTCGCTCTTTTTAGATAGAATTTCACGACATTTCTTCCGAGAGTCTTCATGCTTGCGCTCGGCAAAAAAGCGACATAATTTGAAAGATAATCTTCCCACATCGTATGGAATGTGTAGACGAAAGGAACTTTTTTGTGATGAGCGTAAAGCGCCCCGAAATATCCGATTGTCCACTCGCTGTTGATATGAATCACGTCTGGCTTGAATTCATTCATTGCGCGTTTGATTCTATACCACTTGTCAAGCCTCATCATTCTGTCCTCTTTTGAAAACAGAAACGGCGCGGAAGGAATTCTTACAATTTTAAAAGGAGAAATCTTGTCGCTGGATTTTTCGTCAAAAAGAGAATTTTTCTGCTGTTCCTCTGAATATTCAAGGCAAACAACTTCAACTTTGTGTCCGAGCTTTGAAAGCTCCGTCGCGTAGGAATGAACAGAAACCGTAACGCCGTTTATTCTAGGATAATAGGCGTCAGTGAACATTGCGATTTTCATAGCGTTAGATTCTACTGAATATTTATGATAAAATCAAAGAACGATGACCAAGACAGAAAAGCTTCAGATTTATAATTTGCTCAAAACAGCCTCGGACTCTCTATTCGGTTTTTCATCGCCAACTTTTCCCCAGGAAACTCCAGATTTTGATGATGATCCGGCTGAGCTTCAAGCTTCTTCCTGTGATGAAGATAATAAAAACAGCGGAAAATCTATGGAACTTGAAAGTTTAGAAAGCATCTC